>JARRPA010000058.1:0-7694 GCA_037383305.1 Gemmatimonadota bacterium
TCGCGCTCCTTGAGCACCCGGGCCTGCTTCAGCATCTGTCGGTCGCTCGCGTCGTCCGCGAAGCCGCCCGAGCCCTGATGGCGTCGAGCGCCCAGTCTCCGTCGAACGAGTGCCAGTTGATCAGCGGCTCGTTGACCTCGGTTTCCTTGACGGTTGCCGGATCGAGGTCCCGGCACTCCAGGTAGCCCTTCCGGAAAGAGTGGACAATCGGGTTCTTCCCGTGTGAGGAGCCCGCGATGAACCTCGGAATCCGGGAGGTCTTGCCCCGGCGATACAGCGTCGCGAACCCGCGATGGATTCCCGCGAGCGTCGTTCCGTTGGAGACGGAGACCGCGACGGCGGCCGGCGCGTCCCGAAGCTCATCGTAAATCTCGTTCGCGATCTCTCCGTACGCCACGAGCTGAAGGATCGTGTTGGCACCGCCCGGGTTCGCATCGTAGAGCTCCTGCTTCGCCGCCTCCTCCTTCGAGACCTCGACGGCCGCCTCGTAGTCGCCGGGAACCCTCACGATCTCGCTGCCCGCGCCGGCCATCTCGTCGAGCCGGCGGGTATGGTACTCCTCGGGAATGTGGATCACGCATCGCATCCCTGCGAGCCCCGCCGCGAAGGCGACCGCGGCGCCGTAGTTGCCGCACGTCGCTACGGCTACTGCCTCGAACCCGCGGCGCATCGCATCGTGAACCTGGGCGAAGGCGATCCGGTCTTTCTGTGTACCGGTCGGGTTCCCGCCCTCGAACTTGAGGTAGAGCTGCCGGATCCCATGCTCGCGCTCGAGGTTTCTGGCACGGCTCAGCCGGGTGTCGCCGACCTCCGATGCGATCAGGTCTTCGTAGGCTTCGAGCCGCTCTTCGATCGAGCGGGCGGGGTCGGCCGCGATCCGCCTGCAGCTCTCCAAGTCCTCGGTGACGGCTTCGGGAGCTCCGACGGCGCCGTCGAGGAGGCTCGGAAAGGTGGGCCCGTGCGTCGGTACGTCGGATTCGTCTTGCATGTTCTCAGTTCGTCCGCGAGGGAATGCGCGCCTCCCGCACCCGGATCCGCCGCATACGTGCAGCGAATGCTGAAGATGCCACCGGCCTGCGACGCACGGAAGAGAGGTGGCCTAGCCGCGGGCTCTCGCCGCGGTGTGATACCGCTTCCGCCACTGCACGTACGGGATCGAGGCGAGGAGAGAGGCCACCAGGTACGACATCACGAGGA
This sequence comes from Gemmatimonadota bacterium, assembly GCA_037383305.1. GTDB lineage: Bacteria > Gemmatimonadota > Gemmatimonadetes > Palauibacterales > Palauibacteraceae > Carthagonibacter. The sequence goes on from JARRPA010000058.1 coordinate 1,198, forward strand.
CGCCCGTCCGCTGCCCGGGGACGGCCGCGGCAACGAGCACCGCGATGCCCAGGTGGCGCGTCGCGCAGGCGATCGCCAGCGCCGTCCGGTCCTCCGGGTCGGGTCCGCCCATGAGATGACCGATCGCCAGCGCCACTCCGGTGAGCAGACCCAGAGCCAGAATCGAGATCCACCCGGCTTCGCGAAGCAGCGGCCAGCCGAGCACCAGGAGCACGAGCCCGCCGAGCGTGAGGATGATACCGCCTGACTTCAGAAGGATGTCCGCCAGGGTCTCCGACAGACCGGGCACCAGCGCCCGGATCCCCATACCGACCGCCAGCGGCAGCAGGAACGCCTTCCCGAGGAGTCGGGCGACCTCGCCGGGCGTGATCTCGGGCGTCGCGCCCGACAGCGTGCCGATCGCCATCAGCGACAGCGGCACGGTCACGATCGCCAGCAGCGAGGAGGTCGCGATGACGCTGAACACGTAGGCATCGTTGGAGAGGGGCATCAGCTTGCGAGGTACGAGCGGCGCCCCGGCCGAGATCGCCACCACGACGATCGCGACCTTGAGCCCGAACGGGACGGGGAGCAGGCGGGCGAGCCCCACCGCGGCCAAGGGCACGAGCACGTACATCGCCGCCATCGACTTCAGCAGCATTCGCGGGCGACGCCAAAGATAGGTCAGGTCGTCGACCGTGGACTGCATGCCGATCGCCAGGATCAGCGCCGTGACGCAGAGCTGGAGGAGGCGCAGCAGAAGGGCGGGATCGAAGTTCATGTTCCCTCGTCGTCGGACAGGCCGAGCACCCGGTCCCTCACGTCGGAGATCAGCTGTCGGAACTCCAGGTACGTGACGCTCTCGGTTGGAGGCACCCAGAGATGGACGCTGTCCGCATCGATCGCTTCGAGGTCGGCCAGCAGCTCCGCCCGGGAACTTCCGCCGTCGAGCGCCTGCTCGACCTTCACGATCCGCTTGCTCAACCGGTTGATCAGGAGTCCGAAGGGCCACGCGATGATCTGGGGCAGGATGCTCAGGAATACCGCCGCGGCGGCCAGGGCACCGAACGCCAGCGCGAAGCGGTCGATCCAGGTCGCGAGCGCGAACGGCACGTAACTCCGCCACTTCGCGAAACCCTCGCTGTAGAAGCGTTCCGCGGTCGGGTCGAGCGGAAGCGAAGCCGGGTCCCCATTCGGATAGGAGCCCCGCGTCGAGAACAAGGTGGATCGCTTGTGGACTTTATTGGCGGCGTCGAGCAGGGCGTCGACGAGCACGGGATTCAGGTCCTCCGGAGCGACCAGCTGGATGCTCGACGCGATGAGCTTCAGCTCTTCCGACGGAACGTTCGAGGCGAGATTCACCGTTCCCTCCGGCAGCGTGACTTTCGTGACGAAATCGAACCGCCGATCGTAGGCTTCGGCCCGATCGAGGGAAATGGGGCGGAAGCGCGGGTCGAGCAGCAGGCCCAGAATGGTGTGCGACATCGGGCTTCCCATAATGAACAGCACTTCCGCCTCGCCCTGCCGGAACAGCTCCGCGACCGCATCCTCCGTAGCCCCCTCGTCCAACTCGAGAATCCGGACCTCCTCGAGCCCGTTGATCCGCAGCAACGCCTCTGCGAGCACGCGCGTGCCGCTCCCTTCCCGTCCGGCGAACACGACCAGTCCTTCGAGGTCCGGCTCGTCCTCGATGTCGCTTCCGGCAGCCGCGAACAGCCAGAACGGCTCGAGGTAGAGCGCGCCGAGGCTCTCGAGCCCGAGGTCCACCTCCGGAGCCTCGAAGCCGGGATCCTCGGCGGCTCGCGTCGCCACGTCCGCGAGATCGACGGGTTCCCCGGCGCCCGTCTCCGCACCCGCAGCCTCGGCTGCGGCGATCGAATCGAAGAACGCCGTCTGGTACGTTCGGATAAGGGCGGCCTCGGCGAAGCCGACCCGGGGGCCGTCCCCGTGGACGAGACTGTCCAGGTTGTCGAGCGAGCCCTGTGTCTCGACGAGGCGTGCGTCGATCCCGTTGCCGGCAAGTACCTCGGCGTAGCGGTGCCCATGCTCGAAGAACGTTGTCCCCTCGGGCCCGGTGTAGATCGTGATCTGCCGCGGGGCGGGCGGACCGATGAGGGTGACGAACAGGACCGCGAGGAGGAGCGCGACGATCAGCAGTCGAAGAGCGACCGACCGGACCGAGCGGTTTTTCCTCCCCGGGGAAGAGCAGGATTCCTGGCTCACTGTGAAGGCTCACTGTTCCGTAGTGGGGGCGCGGGCTGGACTCAGGCGGCGCGCCCGCGCGAACTTGCACTATCAGGATGCTCCGGCCGCAGGAAGGAATGTCTGACGGAGCTCCGGCGGGCGCCAGCGACGACGGCGGCGCGGGGAATTCCGGCGACAGCTGATCCCGCATGCCGAACGATTCGAGTCCGGCGTGGGATACCGGGAAAGGACGTGCACGAGGAGAAGAATCCATGACTCGATTTCCGGGCGTCACGCCGACCCGAATCAGCCGACGGGGCTTTCTGCGCACGGGCGCGATGGCGACCGGCGCCGCCGCGTTTCTCCCCTGGCTACCGCTTCCGCGCGACTACCTTCGCGGGCCGCTCCCCAGCCGTCGGCCCGGCGAGCGCTCGCAGCGGGTGATCGTGCTCGGCGCCGGGCTGGCGGGCCTCGCAGCCGCACACGAGCTGGTCCGGGCCGGTCACGAGGTGACGGTCATCGAGGCGCAGAACAGATCGGGGGGACGCGTACATACGATCCGCGAGCCGTTCGCCGACGAGCTCTACGCGGAGGCCGGAGCGATGTTCGCCGGAGGGCCGCACGTCGGTCGCTACGCGGAGGAATTCGGGATCGACTTCGTCTCGCCCGGCACCGGGTCCGGCGGGTCGGGCGCCTTTCAGTACGTCGTGCGAGGCGAGCGCTTCCTGATGCGCCGGGGCGGAGAAGCGCCGGAGCCGCAGTGGCCGCTCGCGCTGTCGGCCGTCGAGCGCGAAATGGGGCTGGACGGGATGTGGGAGACGTACGTGATGGGAGTCGTCCCGGAGATCGGGAATCCGTTCGACACGGCCTGGCCACCGGATGAGCTTCGGAAGTACGACGACATGTCGTTCGCGGAGTACCTGGCCGACCGGGGCGCGTCACCGGCGGCGATCTCGCTAATGCGCCTCGACGTCCTGGACATGTACGGCCAGGGTTTCGAGTCGGTGTCGGCGCTCGCCTTCCTGCGGGATTGGGCGGGGCGGCGCTACATGGAACCGGGGGGAGCCGGCGGCGTCATCCCCGGCGGCACCGACCGCTTCCCGGAGGCGATGGCATCGAAGCTCGACGGGCGGACCCGTTACGGCAGCGAGGCGATCCGCTTGGAGCAGGACGCAGACGGCGTCCGGATCGTCTGCCGTCGCGGTGGAGGCGAAGAGGTGTTGACGGGTGATCGGCTGGTCTGCACGGTTCCCTTCCCGGTGCTTCGCCGGCTCGAGATCTCGCCCGCCCTCCCGGCCGACAAGCAGAAGGCAATCGAAGACCTCCCGTATTCGACGATCACACGGGTCTACCTCCAGGTGGAGCGCCGCTTTTGGGAGGATCGGGGGTTGAACGGCGCCGGCTGGTCAGACGGAGGGGTGCCTCGCGTGCTGGTCCATCCGATGGGCCGTCGCACGACCGGCGCCGTGCTGGAGGCGCACACCGGAAAGGCCACGGGAGCCCGACTCGCAGGCCTCCCCGAGGAGGATCGGATCGCCTTCGCGGCACGGGAGCTCGAGACCTTCCATCCGGGACTCGCGGAACATGTGGAAGGCGGCACCTCGTGGGCCTGGCTCGAGGACCCGTGGGCCCGCGGAGGCTACGCCTCGTTCGCGCCCGGCCAGATCTTCGCGTTCCTTCCCGTCATCGCCCGGCCCGAGGGCCGCATCCACTTCGCGGGCGAGCACACCTCGCGGCTCTCGACCTCGATGGATGGGGCTCTCGAGTCGGGCGTCCGGGCGGCGGAGGAGATCGACGCGGCCGGCTACTAGACGTCGGCCGCGAGCGGCCTCAGCCGAGCACGGCGTCCAGGTCGGCCAGCGTCTTCCGCTCCGCGTCGGACACGGCCTCGCCGCCGAAGCCCATGAAACCGCCCTCCTTGCTCGCCTCGGCCACCTTGCGAGCGGTCTCGCGGAGGAACTCCTTGTAGGCATCCGCCTGCTCGGGGGCCTTCGCTTCGACGATCGAGGCGACCGCCCCGAGCCGGGCCACCGCCGCATCGGAGGCTTCCGCGGGCTTTTTCCCCTTGAGCAGTTCCTTCACGTCCTCCTGCGAGAGCTTGCGGCCCTCGGGGGTGTCGAAGGTCGCCGCGATGTCGGCGAGCATCGAGCCCGCCGGCGCGCCCGTCTTCGCCTCGACCAGCGTGCGGGCCACGCCGGCCCCTTCCTTGATCGAGCCCCACAGCCCGCTCGGGTCGGCCGCCGTTACGGCCAGTCCGGCGAGCATCGGCGACTGCACGATCTGCTGCCACTCCTCCGCCGTGAATCGATCCTTGATACCCATCTTCTCGTGTCTCCCCGGTTCAAGAGCCGGCACCCGTCCGTTTCGCGCGCCGTGGCCGGCACGATAGGCCAGCCACGACGAAGCTGAAATTGGACGATGGTCCTACGGGAACGCGGGGACGCTCAGCTCTTCGGCAGCAGGATCGTGGCGACCACGCGAAGCCGCCAGTCCGGTCGGTCGCCGGGGGCGGTGAGGTAGAATCCGGGTCCGGCGCCCACGCTCATCGGGAACGGACCGAGCTCGACCAGCTTCGAGACGAGCAGGTTGAGCGGGACCGTCCATTCCTCCTCCGCCTCCCAGTTCGCGCTCGCTTCGAGGTTCGCCGAAAAGGTCCAGGCCGTCGGCGTGGTGTAGGCGACGAAGGGCTGCAGGAAGGTCTGGTTCACGTCCGAGCGCGCGGCGCCGCCCGTGAAGTCGTCACCCGCGAACGACCACAGGTGGTTCGCGAGCAGCCCGAGAGTGAACGCGCCCGACTGCTGCAGCACCACGGCCGTCGGCCCGGCCGCCCACTTCCCGGTGCCGAGCAGGGGGTCCGAGTTCGTCGGGAGCAGGAACACCGGTCCCACGCCCCATGTCAGTGCCCCGGCCTTGGCGGGCGAGAGGAAGAAGGAGGCGACGATGTCGCTGAAGCCGGAAGTCGGACCTGCGCCGGGGGCGAGCCGCGGCTGGCTGATGTAGGGCATGATCCAGCGGACGATCAGGTTCCATTCCTCGCTGATCGAGAGCGGAATCACGGGCTGGATGTTCAGCGTGTAACGGGTGTCGTCATCGATCCCGACCGGCTGGTCCCAGTTGAACTGGAACGGAACACTCACCAGAGACGCCACCGGGTTCGAGAGTTTCTGGGCGAGCTCCGCGTTGGAGCTCGCCGTCGAAACGCTCTCCTGGGCCGAGACTATCGGTGCCGTGAGCACCAGCGGCACGAGTGCGAGCGGGAGCCGTCGCGCCCGTTCGAATCTCCCGGACCTTGGACGGCGCGCCATCAGAACAGCCAGCCCGCGTTCAATCGAATCCCATCGAACAACGGCGTGTCGTTCTGGAAGTCGACCCAGAGTCCGTTGAAGCTCAACTCCAGGAAGAAACTGCGGCTCACGTCGGCGCGCACTCCGACCGCGCCGCCGAACGAGAAGGAGGTCCGGTCGTAGGTCGGTCGGGTCGTGCCGCAGATGTACCCCCACCACGGGTCCCACCAGCAGACCCCTTCCGGTGGTCCGTTCGCGATGTTCGAGTCGGTGTAGGTCATGCCGAGGTTCGCGCGGACGAAGGGCGTCAACAGACTGCGCTCGAGGAGGTTGAACTGGCCGACGGCCTGTATGTTCGACGCGTCCAGCGCCCCTCCGACGGTCGTGAGCCCGTCCCGGTCCCCATCCCCGTTCTCATCCACGGGGACCGCCGCCTCGTAGCCCGCCCGGATCCACGTGAACTCGCCCCCGACGAAGAATTTCTCGTTGACGTGGTAGCCGAAGCCGAAGCCCCAGCCGACATCGTTGTTCACGTCGACGGACGAGCCCGATTCTCCGTCGATCGACTGGCTGAAGGTGAAGGTAATCGGCACCGAGAATTGCCACCGCTCGGCCCGGCGCGTCTGGGCGTCGGCGGGCGCGGCGCTCGCCAGCAGCCAGGTCCCGACGGCCAGCAGCATGGCCCGGCGAGTCCTTCTGGTCACCCTTCGCATGCTATCCTCCCTTGGAGTCCTCCCGGGGACCGCGGCACCTCCTTCCCCGACGAACTGCGTGCTGAAGCCGATGACGATCTGCTTCTCGGGTTGGCCCTCTGCGTCATGGAGGACCGTGACCTGGACCTCGGTGCTGGCTTGGAACCTACCCGAGGCCGCTCGGGGCGGCTACTCCGATGGGAGCAGGGGATACTTGAAGCTCGTGAACCCGTCGTCCGCGTAGATCGTGGTGCCGTTGATGCAGTTCGCCGCGTCGGACGCTAGGAACGCGAAGACGTTTCCGATCTCCGCGGGCTCGGTGAATTCTCCGCGCATCTGCTCCCGGCGGGTCTGCTCC
>JARRPA010000059.1:0-8502 GCA_037383305.1 Gemmatimonadota bacterium
TCTCGGCCGCCACGATCCCTTCGTGAGATCCCTTATGAGCCAGCATCGGCTCCCCGGCGACATCGCCAATCGCGTAGATCCCGGAGACCGAGGTCCGGCACCACTCGTCGATCTTCACCCAGGGCCCGTCCATTTCCACACCCAGCTCCGAGAGCCCGAGTCCCTCCGTCATCGGCGAGCGCCCGACGGCCATCAATACGACATCGGTCTCGATCGTCTCCTCGCCCTTGTCGGACTCGACCGTGAGCACCATCGGGCTCGATTCGCGATCCAGCGACTTGACCTTCGTCCCGGTCCGGATCGTCATCCCCCGCTTCTTGAAGCTCCGGGCGAGCGTCTTGCCGATCTCGGGATCGGCGAGCGGTACGACGGAGTCCAGGGCTTCCACGAGCGTGACGTCCACGCCGAAAGCGTTGAACACGTCGGCGAACTCGACCCCGACGTATCCTGCACCGACGACGACCATCCGCTCCGGTGGAGACTTGAGGCCAAGCGCTTCCCGGCTTCCGATCACCTTCTCGCCGTCGATTTCGAAGCCGGGAAAGGACTTCATCACCGCACCGGTCGCGATGACGATGTTCTTCGCCTCCAGCGTCTGCGGATCCCCCTCGGGCGGCGTCACCTCGACCTTGCCGGCCGCCGCGATCCGACCGGTGCCCTCGATGTGCTCGATGCCGTTCTTCTTGAACAGAAAGCCGATCCCCTTCGTGAGCTTCTCGCTGATGAACCGACTCCGATCCACCGCGGCGCCCATGTCGTATTCGACCTCGACGGGCCGCACCCCCATCTCCTCGCCGTGGCTCTTCAGGTTCTCGGCGAGCGCCGCGCTCTCGAGCAGGGCTTTTGCGGGGATGCACCCCCAGTTCAGGCAGGTCCCGCCGAGACCGCCCTCGTAGGAGCCGTTCTCGACGCATGCCGTCCGGAGCCCGAGCTGGGCGGCGCGGATCGCGCAGACGTAGCCGGCCGGACCGGCCCCGATCACCACGACGTCGAATACTTCAGCCATCCTGGATTCTCTCCGGACAGAAGTTGCGTTTCACGGACACCCGGCTTCGCGCACGCCCGCTGTGTTGTCAGAGCACCATTTCGAGCGGGTTCTCGAGCATCGCTCGGAAGGAGCGCAGGAATCGGGCGCCCGTAGCCCCATCGATCACCCGGTGATCGCAGGACATCGTCACACGCATCCGCTTCCGGATCGCGACCTCGCCGTCCACCACCACCGGCTTCTCGATCGTGCTTCCTACCGCGAAGATCCCGGCCTCGGGCGGATTGATGATCGCCGTGAATTCGTCGATCTCGAACATGCCCAGATTGCTGACCGAGAAGGTGGCGCCCTGATACTCCTCGGGCGTCAGCTTCCGTTCCCTGGCTCGCTCGACGAGATCGGCCGATTCACGGGAGATCTGGACGAGGCCCTTTCGATCCGCGTCGCGAAGCACGGGCGTGATCAGGCCGTCCTCGACGGCCACCGCGATCCCGATATCCGCGCTTCCGTGCCTTCGGATCCGGTCTCCCTCCCAGGAAGCGTTGATTTCGGGGTGGCGGGCGAGCGCTTCGGCCGTCGCCTTCACCAGCAGGTCGTTCACCCCGACCTTTTCGGGCGCGATCCGCTCGTTCAGCTCCTTCCGCATCTCGAGAGCCCGGCCCATGTCGATCTCGGCCGTGAGGAAGAAGTGAGGCACCGGCCCGATCGACTCGGTGAGCCGCTTCGCGATCGACTTCCGCATCATGCTGAGGTCGATCTCGCGCTCCTCGAGACGCGCCGGACCCGTTGCGGCCGCAACGACCCGTGAGGCACCGGAGTCGGCGGCCCCACCGGCCGCGTGCCGCTCGCCGGCTGCCGGGGCACGGGCGGTTCCGTCGGCGATCGCCTTTTCGACATCGGTCTTGACGATCCGGCCTCCCGGCCCCGTACCGGTGATCGCGCCCAGCTCGAGTCCCGCCGATTCCGCCATTCGACGGGCCACCGGCGAGACCCGGATCCGACCGGTCACCGACGACTCTGCGACGGCGCTGTGCGCGGTCTCCCGGACCGGAGGCCCGGTTGTCTCCGCCGCCTCCTCCCTCGCGGTCTCCTCCTCGACCTCCGCTTCCGGCGCAGCAGCGGGAGCCGACTCGGGCTCGGGCTCCCCGGCGGCTTCCGGTTCGTCGGCGGCCTCCGGCTCCGAGTCTTCGACGGGCGGCGTGCCGGACAAGGAGGCCTCCGCCTCGGCGAGCAGCTCGGAGATGTCTTCGTCCGGCTCGCCCAGGATCCCGATGATCGCGCCCACCGGAACCGTGGCGCCCGGCTCGACGAGCAGCTTCCGGACGACACCGCCCTTCAGCGCCTCGATGTCCATGTTGGCCTTGTCGGTCTCGATCTCGGCCAGGAGGTCGGAGGCCTCGACGCGGTCTCCTTCCTTCACCTTCCATTCCAGCAGGCGGCCCTCTTCCATCGTCGGGCTGAGCTGCGCCATCACGACTTTCGTTGCCATGCGTCTCCCGCTCTCCTCGCTCTCCTGGGCGTTCGTTCCGACCGGGTCAGTCGAGGTAACAGACGTGCTTGACCGCCTCGATCACGGGCTCCGGGCCGGGAACGATGATCTTCTCGAGGCTTCGGGCGTAGTGCATCGGCACGTCGAGGCCGGAGACGCGGGCCACCGGCGCATCGAGCGAATCGAACGCCTCTCGCTGGATGTCGTCCACGACCTGGGCGCCGATCCCCGAGATCGGCCATCCCTCTTCCACGACCACCGCCCGGTTCGTCCGGCGCACCGACTCGACGACGCCGGCCGTGTCGAGCGGACGCAGGCTCCGGAGGTCCACCACCTCGGCCTCCACCTCGAGCTGCTTCGCCAGCTGCTCGGCCGCCTGCAGGGCGACGTGCACCATCTTGCCGTGGGCGACGATCGTCACGTCGGCGCCCGGCCGCTTGACCTCGGCGACACCGATCGGAACGAGGTGCTCCCCGTCCGGCACCTCGCCCTTGACGTTGTAGAGCAGCTCGCCCTCGATGAACACGACCGGGTCATCGTCCCGGATCGCCGTTTTCAGCAGTCCCAGCGCATCGGCCGGGGTCGCGGGCGCGCAGACCTTGAGGCCCGGAATGTTCGCATACCAGGGATCCGGAACCTGGGAGTGCTGCGCGGCCAGCTGCAGCGCCGAACCGCCGGGCCCGCGAAACACGATCGGCACGTTGTACTGCCCGCCCGACATGTGGTACATCTTCGCCGCCGAATTCACGATCGCGTCGTAGGCGAGAAGCGCGAAGTTCCAGGTCATGAACTCCACGACCGGCCGAAGCCCCACCATCGCCGCTCCCACGCCCAGGCCGGCGAACCCGTTCTCCGCGATCGGCGTATCGCGGACCCGCCACTCGCCGAACTGGTCGAGGAGCCCTTTCGAGACTTTGTAGGCCCCGTCGTACTCGCCGACCTCTTCGCCGAGGAGAAAGACGCCATCGTCGCGCTCCATCTCCTCGCGCAGCGCGCGGTTCAGAGCGTCGCGGTAGGTGATCACCGCCATGCGTCCCTCCCGTCCGGCCCGCCCCGGTACTCGTCCGAATAGACGTGGGCGTAGATCTCCTCGGGACCCGGAACCGGGCTGGCGTCAGCGAACTCGGCGGCCTCTTCGACTTCGGCGATGATCTCCCGGTCCATCGCCTCGACATCCTCGTCCGTGAGAACACCGGCCTCGGTCAGCCGATCCACGAACGTGTTGATCGGATCGCGTTCCCGCTCTTCGGCGACCTCCTCGCGCGACCGGTAGACGCCGTGCGCCGGGTCGGACATCGAGTGCCCGAGATACCGGTAGGTCTGTGCCTCGATGAAGGTGGGGCGTTTCTCGGTTCGCGCCCGCTCGACCGCGCGTTGAACGGCCCCGTACACGGCGAGCACGTCCTGCCCATCCACCTGCTCGGCACGTTTTCCCTGATACGCGCAGGCACGCTGGAACAACTCGTCCACGGCGGCGACCCGGTCGATGTCCGTCCCCATGCCGTAGGAGTTGTTCTCCACGATGTAGACCACCGGCAGCTCCCACTTGGCCGTCATGTTGAACGCCTCGTGGAAGGGTCCGCCATTGACGACCGAGTCGCCGAAGAAGCAGAGGCAGACCTGGTCGGTCTGTCGATAACGGATCGCGTATCCCACACCCGTCGCGATCGGAAGATGGGTCCCCACGATGCCGTGGCCCCCCATGAAGTTCACCGAACTGTCGAACATGTGCATCGAGCCGCCGGCCCCTCGGGAGCAGCCGTCGATCCTCCCGTACAGTTCCGCCATTACCTTGCGCGGGCTCACGCCGCGGACCAGCGCCTGCGCATGATCCCGGTAGGCCGTGATGACGTAGTCGTCTTCCCGCAGCGCCCCGATCGCGCCGGCCGCCACCGCCTCCTGTCCGATGTACAGATGACAGAACCCGCCGATCTTTCCCATCTGGTAGGACTCGGCGGTCTTCTCCTCGAACCGCCGCGACACCAGCATCGCGCGCAGGAGCTCGAGCAGCTTCTCCTTCGAGAGGCCCTCGAAGGCCTCGCCGACCACGGCTTCCTCCGTGCTGGCCACGTGCTCCTCCTCAGGCTGTGCCGGCGCGGGCCCGCAGCTCTTCGACCTGCTCGCGCGCGTGGTAGCTGCTTCGGACCAGGGGCCCGCTCTCGACGTGCAGGAAACCGAGCGCCTCGCCGGTCCGCTTCCATTCCGCGAATTCTTCCGGACCGACGTAGCGGTCGATCGGAAGATGTTTCTCCGTGGGTCGGAGATACTGTCCGAGGGTGAGGATCTGGACACCCGCTTCGAGGGCATCGTCCATGAATCCCCGGATATCGTCGGCGTGCTCCCCGAGGCCGAGCATGATGCCGGTCTTGATCAGGACGTCCGGATCGAGTCCGCGCGCCGTGCTGAGCACCTCCAGTGACCGGCGATAGCGCCCGCCCGGTCGGGCGGTCCGGTGCAGCCGCTGCACCGTTTCCATGTTGTGATTGAAGATCTCGGGCTTCGCCTCGATCACCCGCTCGATCGCCTCGCCGTCACCCCGGAAGTCCGGAGTCAGCACCTCGATCGAGCACCCGGGAAGCCGAGCGCGGATCTCCTCGATGGTCCAGGCGAAGATCCGGGCCCCGCCATCGGGAAGATCGTCCCGGTCCACCGAGGTGATCACGACGTGCCGCAGTTGCAGCTGCTCGATCATCTCGGCCACGCGACGCGGCTCGTCCTCGTCCAGTTCCTCCGGTCGCCCGTGTGCGATCGCGCAGTAGGGACAGTTGCGCGTGCACTTGTCGCCCATGATCAGGAACGTCGCCGTGCCCGAGTCCCAGCACTCGCCGATGTTGGGGCAATGAGCCTCCTCGCACACCGAGTTGAGGCCGAGACTGCGCATCATCTGTTTCAGGGCGCGGTAGTTGTCGCCCCCCGGCGCCCGGACCTTGAGCCACCGCGGCTTCTTTTCCGGCCAGGACGGTGCGGGGCCTCCGCAGCCGCCCGCGGACGGCGACGGTGCCGCGTCGGCTCCACCGGGCTGTATGACCTGCAGTTGTCGCATCACACGCTCGTTTCGAATTCGATCCCACCGACCTGTCGCGGAACGCGCAAAACTACCCGTTGCCGGCGGGCCCGTCCACCGGAGCAGGCCGTCCTCCGCACCGATCCGAGCGCTCTCCCTACACCCGAACTTCCGCCAAGTTGCCCGCCGGGGTGAGGCCGGATATTCTGCTTCGCGCACATGGCAGGAACGCGGATCGTCGGCTCCGCGCGACGCTCCGGAAGATGGAACGCATCGGCAGGGAGACCATGACCTACATCATCACACAGCCGTGCATCGAGACCAAGGACGCCTCGTGCGTGGATGTCTGTCCGGTGGACTGCATCTACGAGGGAGAGGACCAGTTCTACATCCATCCCGAAGAGTGCATCGACTGCGGGGCCTGCGTGCCCGAGTGTCCGGTCGAGGCGATCTTCCCGGATGACGAGGTGCCCGAGCAGTGGACCGAATACATCTCGAAGAACTACGTTCACTTCGACGTCCCGCCGCCGACCGGCTGACGGACGGAATTCGACCGCGCGGCCCACGGGGAGCCGAGCACGCCCGGCTCCCGCGGCGGCTCCTGACTCTGGCGAGCATTCTCGCCACCTCCACCCTCCTGTTCGGGGCCGCGCCGGCGGCACGGGCGCAGCAGACCCGATCGCCGACCGCCGCTCCACCCGAGCTTCCCGTCGGCCGCGATGACCTCATCCGCGTCGAGAGAGACCCGGCAGCACATACGATCGAGTACGTGATCGGCCCCGTCCGTCTGCGCCCGGAGACACCGAGCGTCCGCATTCCGGTGCAGATGACCTCAATTCCCATCGACGGGTGGCTGCAAGGCTTCAGGGTGACGGTGCGGGACGGGGAAGGGTCGCTGCTCCCGAGCGGACTCCTGGGCCACGTCACCTTCATCGATCCGGACGAGCGCGAACTGTTCTCACCGGTCGCCCGGCGGGTGTTCGCCGCGGCCGACGACGTGCTGCGCGGCGCCGTTCCCGGCCTGATCGGCTACCCGGTCGAGGCAGGAGACCGGCTGCTCGTCTCCGCCGTGTTTCGGTCCCCGGAGGGCGAAGGGAACGGCGAGGAGGAGAGCCGCGACGCCTTTCTCCACGTGATCTTCACCTACAGTCTCGAGGGTGAGAACCTGATCGAGCCCCGCAACGTCTACCCCTTCCACCTCGACGTGATGGGCTTCGTCGGGGACCGGACCTTCGTGGTCCCGCCGGGCAGAAGCATGCGGGCCTGGCAGGGCAGTCCGGCCGTGGAGGGACGGGTGCTGGCACTGGGGGGACACGTGCACGACTTCGCGACGAGGCTGCGTCTCTTGGACGTCACCACGGGAGAGGTTCTCTGGGACGTGGCCCCCGAATCGAGCCGGGACGGACGCGTGGACGGCATTCCGATTCACGAAATGTGGTGGGGGCTGGGTCGGCCGATCACGACCGAGCACGTGTACCGGATCGAGGTCGAATACGACAACCCGCTTTCGCTCCCCTCCCCCGGGGGCGGTCGGGGGGAGATCGGCGGGATCATCCTGGTCGAGAAGGGGATCGCGTGGCCGAAGCTGAACCCGGGCGACCCCGACTACGCCGAAGACCTGGCGAACGTGCTGGCCGGAATGAGCCAGACCGGACCGGGCACCTTCGCTCGTTGATCAAATACCATTTCCATCTCGCGCCGCGGGACGTACCTCCCCTCGGGACCTTGAAGGGCGACCGACTGTGCCACGTATACAGCGACAGCTCCATCGCGGAGCTGTGGGCGTGGGGAAGAGAGCACGGTCTGAAACGCGCCTGGGTGGACCGGAAGCACGTGCTGCCGCACTACGACGTTCGGGCCGATCTGGTAGCCGAGCACGAACCCGGCGTCGGGCGCGCCGAGCTCGTGGCCGACATCCGGGCCTGGCGGGCCCGGAATCGGGAGACGGAACGAGGACCGGAGTAGCCCGCCGCGACGACGAGTCGAGCGACCCGGCTCGAATCTCAGCTGCCCCCGGGCAACGCGGGGTAGGACAGCTCCGGCCGCACCTGCCCCCGCATCTCCCGCACCGAGCGAAGCGTCGCGCCGGTCTGCTCCATCAACCGGGCGTTGTCCGCCCCGAGCGTCGCATTGACCTGCGCCGACAGTGTCTACCGTGGCGACCGTAGGCCTCCGCCCAGGCTCTGGCCGATGCCTCGAATTCGGCGACTTTGGCCGGCAGCACGCGGAACTGAAGATATGTGCGATGGGGCTCCGAGGGCGTGAAGCCGACCGCCTCCGGCCGGAAGGACAGATCGGGCCGTAGCAGCAGATAGTACATTTCCCTGCTGCTGACGAGCGCGTCGCTCTTCGCCTGGAGGCGGGACCCGGCATCGCCGAGAGAGGACATCACCGCACTCCATTCCGCATTCATCGAGCCCATGTCTTCGGGGCCCATGCCCGGAACCGCGTAGGTGTATCCGAGGTCGGGGCCGGTGATCGTGATCCAGGACATGCCCTCGACGCCCTTGTCCTCGAACAGTTCGGTGAATTCGCGGCTCGCTTCCTCGAATGCCGGCATGTTGGCGATGTCGACGTGGTCCGCGATGATCGTGAACCAGGTCGGCTGCATCTGCTGGGCAGTTGCTGCAGGGGCGGCAGTCAGCAGCGCGACGAGCGCCGCCAGGGGGAATCTCCTCATGGTGCCTCCTTGCGGATGGACGAGCGGGCGGGACTCGCCAGCATCGCCCGCATCCGGTCCGGAGGTCAAGGCCGGCCGGTCAGTAGGCCTTCAACTCCTCCATCGCGTCTGCGATGTTTCCGACCTGCGGCAGGATCGCCTCCTCGAGCCGCGGTGCGTAGCCCACGAAGGTGTCGGTCGAGGCGAGGCGCTTCACCGGAGCATCGAGCCATTCGAAGAGTTCCTCGGCGAGGCGAGCGCTGATCTCGGCCCCCCAGCCCCACGATTTCGCATCCTCGTGCGCCACCAGGACCCGGTTCGTCTTCTTGACCGAGCGCGCGATCGATTCCATGTCGAGGGGAGTG
>JARRPA010000060.1:0-7618 GCA_037383305.1 Gemmatimonadota bacterium
ACCCGACATGGTCCCCATCATCGACACCCATGCCCACATCTGTGACGCTGAGTTTGACGGCGACCGCGAACGGGTGGTGCGGCACCTCGGCCCTCTTCTTCCGTCCGGGGCGGGATGCCTGAGTTCCACGGGAAAAGGCCAGGCAATCCGCGGCCAGCGGGCACCCGTCGCATCGAGGCGCCCGCGGAAGGCAGACTGAGCCTCCCAGGTCCATCAGGGCCTGATTCAGCGCGCCCGGCGAGACGCCATCCGTGGCCAGCATCCTTCTCGCTTCCGACTCCAGGCGGCCGGGTGTCGGCCTCTCGAGATCGAAGGCGCGAGAGAGCACCCGTCGAACATTTCCGTCTATCGCGGGCTCGGCCCTGTCGAACGCGATGATGGCGATGGCGCCGGCAGTGTACGGGCCGATACCCGGCAAAGAGCGAAGCAACGAGGGATCGGCCGGCAGGACCCCCTCGAACTCATCCACGAGCACTCGCGCCGCCCTGTGCAGATTCCTCGCCCTGGCGTAGTAGCCCATCCCCTCCCAGGCCTTCAGAACCGAGCTCTGGTCGGCGGCGGCGAGCGCATGCACATTCGGAAAACGGTCGAGAAACTCACGGTATCTCTCGCGCACGGTCGCGATGCGCGTCTGCTGAGCCATGATCTCGGCGATCCAGATCCGATACGGGTCGGACTCCGATCGTCCCGGGACATCCCTGTCGCCGGTGCCAAACCATGCCACCACGTCCCGGGCCAGACGCTCGTGGACGCTCGAATCGCGAGGGATCAGGTCCGCCTCAAACCGTGAAGACCGAGTCCGGAAATCTGCCCTCGAAGAGGCGTTCCGCCGGTCCGATCAGGCGTACGTCGCGTCGCCCTCCGTCCGGCGGCCGGCTGTCCGCGATCCGGATCTCGAGATCGTCGCCGCCTCGAACGCGCAGCGTGACATCCGGGCCGGAAGCCCCCGCGGCGACGAGAGCGAAGACGGAGGCCATCGAGCCGCTTCCGCACGCCAGGGTCTCTCCTTCGACGCCCCGCTCGAAGGTACGAATCTCCCCGGACGTCGGATCCGAGAGCGTCACGAGGTTTACGTTCGCTCCTTCCGGTCCGAGAGTCTCGAGGCTTCGCAAGGGCCGGCAGATGTCTTCGATCGGACCCTCCGGAAGCTCATTCAAGGGGAGAACCAGGTGGGGCACCCCGATCTGAACGAGCCAGGCATCCGTCCGTCCGAGCGGGCCGTTCACCGGAAACGGGCCTCGCAGCCCCACCTCGATCCGGTAGTCCAGCGAGACTCGGTCCCCGTCAAGTCGGGCTCCGATTTCGCCGGCCGGAGTCTCGAGCACGAATCCACCGGGGTCCCCGAGGCCTGCGTCCGTGGCGAACCGGACCGCGCATCGGCTTCCGTTGCCGCACGTCGAAAACTCTGAGCCATCGGGATTGAAGAATCGGACGCGGATGCCCCCGGGCCTCGGGTATACGAGTATCAATCCGTCCGTTCCGACGCCGGTTCGACGGGAAGACACACGGCGCGCCAGCTCGGCTGCGTTCGCATCGGAGCGCTCGTCCGCGTGGACAACCACGAAGTCGTTTCCCGCTCCCGTGTACTTGGTGAATTCGAACATGGCAGGAAGATGATCCCCGGTGATTCGTCGAGGCAACGTCACCGGTTCCGATCGGGTGCGTTGAAGATCCGTTCAGGACGGATGCCACCCTGAGGCATGATCGAGCTCACAGGCGTGACAAGGAGATACCGTCGCCGCGGCCGTTCCCGAGTGACGGCCCTCGATTCTCTGGATCTTCACGTCGAGCGCGGCACGACGCTGGCGGTGGTGGGCCCCAACGGAGCCGGCAAGAGCACCTTGTTCGGAGTGATCGCCGGACTGGTCCGTCCCGATCGGGGATCGGTCCGGATAGACGGGCGCACGCCGGGCGACCGCGTTCGCACCGAGGGCATCGGCGTCCTGCCGGACCGGGTCCGGCTTCCAGAACGTCGATGCGTCGCGGAAGCGCTTCGGAGGCTGGCGATTCTCGACCGTTGCCCCCGTCGGGAGATCTCGAGCCGCGTGGATCTCGTCATGGAGATGACGGGACTCGTCGAGCGGAGAGACAGCAGGTGTGGAGGCCTCTCTCGCGGATTGCGTCAGCGGCTGGGTCTGGCTCAACTGTTGATCCGCCCACGATCCCTGCTGCTTCTCGACGAGCCGCTCTCCGGTCTGGACCCGTTGTGGCGGGCCCGTTTCCGCGAGCTGCTCGAATGGCTCCGCGCCGAGCGCCCCGACCTGACGATCCTCCTCGCGTCCCACGAACTGGGGGAGGTGGGCCGCATCGCCGATCGTCTTGTCGTGATACGCGCGGGACGGATCGTCTCGTCGCTCGAGGTCGACGATCGGCCGGCTGCCATGGAGACGAGGGTGCTCGAGATCCTGCAGGAGGCCCGCGTCGAATGAGCAATCTCGCGCTCCTGTTCCCTCGCCTCGTTTTCGATCGCGCGCCGAGAGCCGTCATCGCTGCGACGGTCCTTCTGTCTCTCACCGTGCCCCTGCTCGCGCGGCGAACGTCAGACGTGGCCGCCGGCTTTCGAGACGGGCTCTCGATGGGCGCCGCCTCCGGCGCCTCGACCGTAATCCCGATCGTGGCCATGTGGCTGGCGCTCTCCGCCGCCTGGCTGGCCGATGGCGTCGTATCGGAACTGCGAAGGGACGGTTGCGGGCCGCTCGTATTCACGAGGCCCGTATCTCGGAGCGGCTACCTGCTGACCCGCTGGCTGTCGGGCTTCGTCTGCCTCGTTTCGGCGGGCCTGGTCGTCGTCGCGGTGCTGAACGCCACGGCGCGATTCTCCGGAATCGCCGGGACGGGCCTCTCGCCGGTCGGCGTCGTCGGCGCCGCCGCCGCCTCCTGGTGGTGGGTGGGATCAGGAGTCCTGTTCTTCTCCTCTCTGTTCGACCGGGGAGAGGCAATTGCCGGTGCCCTGCTGCTCTTCGTGCCGATTTCGCTGGCCGCGGTGTTGCCTCCCGACAATCTCGTCGCCCGCGCCGCCGTACTCCTTCCGTCGAGAACGATGCTCGACGTGTCGAGAACACTGCTGGCCGGCGATCCGGTGATCGGCGATCATATCCTGTCCATAGCAGCGGGGGGCTTCGCGTCGGTCGTCGTCAGCCTGTCTGTCGCCGTCCGGCGGGAGTGGACGATCTCGGGTTGATCTCGCGCGGGAGCGCTCCGCCCACTGTCGAAGTGCGCCGCGAGCGTCGAGCACGTTCCGGTGGGAGCCGGAGACACAAAGGCCGTGAACCCCGAAGGAGCCCACGGCCTCTGGTTCGACCTGACTCGACGCGGTGCCTCACGGCTCCGCGAGCCAGACGCGCACCTGCCATCCGGAGACGGCAGGCGCGGGACACGCAGTTCGTTCCCTAGCGGATCCCGCCGAGGCGACCGCTTGCCCGTGTCGAGCCAGGCTCGATTCTACAGTCAGACACTGGATCACCTCCTCTCAAGAGAGAAAACATCGGGCGTGAACACGACTCATATCGTACCTCCTCGCCCGTCGGACGTCCGAACTGGTCCAGACGACCATCCGGGGCCGAAGCTAGAGTAAGCTGAAGGGTCGGTCAACGGCCTGAATCATCCCTTCTGCACCTGCACCTCGTTCCCCGTCCAACGAGTGCCTATCTTCCGGCACTGGAGCGGAAGTCCGGTCCTGCGTCACGCCACCAAGAGTCAGGAGATAGCTGGTGAGCGATAGCGAGTTGCCCATTCCCCTCGACCTCGACGATCGGAAGGAGAGTGCCGTTCGCCGGCTCGGCGCTCACTTCGCCGAGGACCACCTCACGGTGGATGAGCTCGAGGCGTCGGTGGATCGGGTCTATTCGGCCGCGACGGTGCGGGAAGTGGAGAGTGTCTTCGATGGTCTGCCTGCGCTGCGCGCTGCGGCGGTCCCCGCTCAGACGCGACAGAGGGCGCTCGTGAACCGGGCTCGCCCGGAAGACGTGCCGGAGCGCGGGCTTCAGGTGGCTGTGATGTCGGGGGCCGAAAAGAAGGGGGCATGGATTCCGGCCCGTCGCTTCACAACGGTCGCCATGATGGGGGGCGCAGGGCTGGATCTGCGCGAGGCCCAGTTCGGACCCGGCGTGACCCAGATCCGGATTGTGGCGGTGATGGGCGGAGTGGAGGTGATCGTGCCCCCCGGGCTCGCGGTGGAAACGCACGGGATCGGAATCATGGGCGGATTCGAGGCCTTCGACCAGGCGTCGGCAGACCCGGACCCCGATGCGCCCCGGCTGATCATACGTGGCGTTGCCATCATGGGCGGAGTCGAAGTTACCGTGCGGCTTCCCGGCGAATCCGCCCGAGACGCGAAGCGTCGCAGACGGGATGCGCGAAAGGCTCTCAGGAGGTCCGAATAGGGCCGAAATCGCGGGCAGAATCCGGGCCCGGCGATTCGCTTGACACTCGGTCCCGGCGCGGGGTATCCTGCTCGTCCCGGTTCGCGGGCGCCGGCGATTCCGGCGGAACATTTCGAAGATTCTGGAGGCCGGCATGTCAGAGATTCCCGACGGGCTGAAGTACACGGAAGAGCACGAATACGTGCGCGAGACGGATACCGAGAACGAGTTCGTCGTGGGTGTCACGGACTATGCGCAGGGGGAGCTCGGCGACGTGGTGTTCGTAGAGCTGCCCGCCCTCGGCGACACCTTCGGCCGGATGGACGTGTTCGGCACGATCGAGGCGGTCAAGGCCGTTTCGGATCTGTTCAGCCCGCTCACGGGTGAGATCGTGGCGATCAACGAGGCTCTGGGAGAGGATCCGGCGCTCGTGAATTCCGATCCTTACGGCGAGGGCTGGATGGTCCGCATCCGCGCGACCGATCCATCGGAGATCGACGGGCTCCTCTCCGCTGCGGATTACGCGGAGCACGTCGACGCATGACGCGATTCAGGCGGCGACGGACCGATGTCCGTCCGCCGCCCTTCACGAACGGCAGGTGAACATGTCATTCGTTCCGCACAGTGACGCCGATCGGCGCGACATGCTCGCGAAGATCGGCGTTTCAAGCATCAGGGAACTGTATTCGGACATCCCGGACTCCCTCGTCCGAGACGGATTGCCGGAGATGCCGGACGCGCTGTCCGAGTGGGAAACCGTGAAGGCGATCCACGAACTGGCCGATCGCAACCACTCGCTGATCTGTTTCGCGGGGGCCGGTCAATACGACCACTTCGTACCGGCCGCCGTGGATCACCTGATCCGGCGAAGCGAGTTCTACACGGCATATACGCCGTATCAGCCCGAGGTGTCACAGGGCACCCTGCAGGTGATTTACGAGTTTCAGACCATGGTCTGCGAGCTCACCGGAATGGATGTGGCCAACGCATCGATGTACGACGGTCCGTCTGCCGCCGCGGAGGCGGCCGTGATGGCCCGCGCCGTCACCCGCCGGGACCGTGTGCTGGCTGCCGCTTCGCTGCATCCGCATTACCGGAAGGTGACCGAGACTTATCTGCACGGGCAGGGGTCGGAGCTGCAGACGGTGCCGATCGATCCGCGGGGGCTCGTGGACCGCGATGCCCTCGCCGCCGCCCTCGGAGACGACGTCGCCTGCGTCGTCGTCCAGTATCCGAACTTCTTCGGGGTCATCGAGGAGCTCGATCCTCTCGCGGAGATCGTGGCGGAGGCAGGTGCTCTCCTGGTCGTCGCGGCCGATCCGGTCGCACTCGCGCTGCTCCGCCCACCCGGGGAGTGCGGCGCCGACATCGTCGTGGCAGAGGGGCAGCCATTCGGAAACCCGCTCAGCTTCGGCGGGCCGGTGGTGGGACTCTTCGCCGCGAAGCAGAAATACGTGCGCAAGATGCCGGGAAGAATCGTCGGGGCCACGGAGGATGTGGAGGACCGTCGAGGGTATGTCCTGACGCTCCAGACGCGCGAGCAGCAGATTCGCCGGGACAAGGCGACCAGCAACATCTGCACGAACCAGGGACTGAACGCTCTGGCCGCTACGATTCATCTCGCCCTGCTCGGCCGCGAAGGACTCCGGAAGGTGGCCGAGGTTTCGACGCGCAACGCCCACTATGCGCGTTCGCGACTGGCCGGGGTCCGCGGCGTGGAGCTGCTCTATCCCGATTCGCCTTTCGTGCGCGAATTCGCGATCCGGACCGAGGAGAACTCGCGGGCGATTCTGGAGCGCGGGTTCTCGGCGGGCGTCCTGGCCGGCGTCAGTCTTTCCCGGTTTCCCCAACTCGGGGCACCGGATGGGCTTCTGCTGGCGTTCACGGAAAAGCGCAGCCGAGATGAGATCGACCGCCTGGTGGACGTGATCGCGGGCTGATCCGGGTTACGAACGAGAAGACGACGAGGAAAGACCGATGGGCAAGCTGGTGTTTCACGGACATGCGTGCACGGAGATCGTCGCGGCGGACGGGACCCGGATTCTCATCGATCCGTTTCTGACAGAGAATCCGGCGGCCGACGTCGGACCCGAGCACTTCCACGACCGCCTGGACTACCTGCTCCTTACCCACGGGCACTTCGACCACGTTGCGGACGCGTGGGGCCTGCTGGCGGAGACGGGAGCTCAACTGGTCGCGACCTTCGAACTGGTGTCCTACGCGGCCGAGAAGCAGGGCTACGAGAACGGACACGGCATGAACGTGGGAGGCGGATACGATTTTCCGTTCGGCCGGGTCAAGCTCACGCCCGCCGTGCACACGGCATCTCTCAACGCCGAAGACGGTGCCGGCTACGCCAGCACGCCACACGGATTCCTGATCGAGATCGATGGCTTCCGTATATACCACGCCGGGGACACGGCCCTGATCAAGGACATGGAACTGCTCGAGGGGCGGGTCGACGTGGCCCTGCTTCCGATCGGAGACAACTTCACCATGGGACCGGAAGACGCGGCTCGGGCCGTCGAGATGATCCGTCCGCGCACCGTGATCCCGATTCACTTCGACACCTGGCCGCTCATCGCGCAGGATACCGACCACTTCCGGGCTCTCGTAGAGCCGCGGGCGGAGGTGGTCGTGCTGGGTGCGGGCGAAGCCTGGGAATTCCAGAACGCGAGGAGCTGAGGGCGATGGTCCGTTTCCCATATACGTCGGACGTCACGCCGACGATTTTCGAAAAGTCCAGCCCCGGCCGAAGCGGGACGACGGTCCCCGACGGCGACGTGGACTCGCCGGGGATCGAGGAACTCATCCCGGCCGCGCACCGGCGCGCGAGTCCGCCGAGGTTGCCGGAAGTGCCGGAAAACGAAGTCGTAAGACACTACACTCAGCTGTCGCTGAAGAACCACCACGTCGACCGTGCGCTCTACCCGCTCGGCTCGTGCACGATGAAGTACAATCCGAAAGTGAACGAGGCGACCGCCCGTACGGCCGGATTCGTCGGCCTTCATCCCTTCATGCCCCAGGCGGGAGCACAGGGAGCGCTGGAGCTGATGCACGATCTCACCGTCTGGCTGGCGGAAATCGCCGGCATGGACGCGGTGACGATGCAGCCCGCGGCCGGAGCTCAGGGCGAGATGACCGGCGTCCTCCTGATGCGCTCGTACCATGAGTCGCGAGGCGAAGGAGAGACGCGGACGAAGGTGTTGTTCCCCGACTCGGCGCATGGTACGAACCCGGCGACGGCAGCGATGGCA
>JARRPA010000060.1:7625-8193 GCA_037383305.1 Gemmatimonadota bacterium
TTCCGTCCGATGCGACGGGACGGGTCGACATCGAGGCGCTTCGTCAGGCGCTCGGCGACGATGTCGCGGGGATGATGCTGACCAATCCGAACACGCTCGGGAAGTTCGAGTCCAACATCGTCGAGATCTGCGACCTGGTGCACGAGGCGGGCGGTCTGATGTATATGGATGGCGCCAACCTGAATGCGCTGATGGGCGTGGCCCGTCCGGGCGACATGGGCTACGACATCGTCCATTTCAACCTGCACAAGACGATGAGCACGCCGCACGGCGGTGGCGGTCCGGGCTCCGGCCCGGTGGCGGTGAAGGCACACCTGGAGCCCTTCCTCCCGGTGCCGCGCGTCGTTCGCAACGAGGACGGCTCCTTCGGACTCGACTGGGACCGGACGGAGTCGTTCGGCAAGCTGCACGGCTTCTACGGGAACTTCGGCGTGATGGTCCGGGCCTGGACCTACATGCGCATGCTGGGTCGTCAGGGGATTCGCGGAAGCGCCGAGGCGTCGGTTCTGAACAACGCCTACCTGACCGCCCTTCTGGCGCCACACTACGAGCTTCCGTTCGGTCGCGG
>JARRPA010000061.1:0-7614 GCA_037383305.1 Gemmatimonadota bacterium
CCGCACCTTTGCACCCGTTCTGGCCGCGATCGTCATTCCGGCCTGCTCGAGCAAGAGCGCATCCGTCGATTTCGACGACAATTACTCGTTCTCGGGGAAGGACACCTACGCCTGGCTGGATGCGTCGGGCCAGCGCGGAACCGGCAACGACATGACCCACCGTCGCGTCGTTCGATCGGTAGACGCGGCACTCGCCGAGCGGGGGTTCCGGCAGGTTCCACTGGAGTCGGCCGCGCTGGCGGTCGCCTACCACGTCAGCGCGGAGGACCAGCGCGTCTACGACACCTACGGCTACGGGACCGGCCGGTGGTCCGCGTACGAAGGCACGACCACGACCGAGCGGGTGTTCACCGAGGGCTCGCTGACGATCGACCTGTTCGACACCGCCCGGAAAGAACTGGTGTGGCGGGGCACGGCGTCAGAGACGATCGATCCGTCGGCTTCGCCCGAGCAGCGGGACGAGATCGTCGCCCGGGCGGTGCGCGACATGTTCGACGGCTTCCCGCCCGGCAGCTGACGGGAGCCGCGAGGGTCAGCTTTCCCAGTAACGCGCCTTGTGGGGGAGGATGCCGCGGAGGCCTCCGGTCGGGTCAGGTACATCGCCCAGGTGCCGGGGAATCACGTGTACGTGCGCGTGAGGAATCGTCTGGCCGGCGGCCAGGCCATCGTTGACGCCGACCGTGAAGCCGTCGGGCGCGTGACGCTCGGTGAGCAGGGCACGGGCCCGGGCGACCAGCTCCCAGACCTCCATCTGCTCCTCCCGGGAAAGTGCCCACAGGCTCGTGACATGGACGCGGGGCAGCACGAGGCAATGGCCGTCAGCTGCCGGATAGTTGTCCGGCACGACGATGGCCCCCTCCGACGCGAGCCAGACGCGATCCGGGGGCCAGGTGCAGAACGGACATTCGGAGTCCATCGGTCCTCCTCGCGAAGGGGATGAATCCCAACATACCTTTCGAGATGAACTCGGGCACGGACCGTTCGCGATGGGGGCCGCTGGCAGACGCTCTCCGGGCGTATCAGGACGGCCGTACCGATGCGAGGCTCGTCGTCAGGACGGATCTCGGCACGCGCGAGGAATGGCCTGCCGCCCTCTTCTTCCGCACTCCGCGCGATTTCCCCTCCCTCGAGAGAGAAGCGCTGCGAAATTGCGGAAGGCGTGTGATCGACGTGGGGGCGGGAGCAGGTCCGCATGCCCTGGCGCTTCTGAGCGAGGGCCACGAGGTGCTCGCCGTGGAGTCGTTGCCAGAAATCGCTGCCATTCTAACGGCACGGGGAGTAGAGAAGGTGACTGTGCGCCCGCTGGAGGACCTTCCGGCGCGAACCGCGGACACCGTGCTCCTGCTGATGAACGGTCTCGGCCTCGCCGGCACCCTCGATGGGCTTCAGCCGCTGCTCGAGTCCGCCGCTCGACTGCTCGCTCCCGGAGGGCGTGTCGTCGCGGATTCCACCGATCCCCGGCATTTTCTGGAGATCGGAGAAGCGGAATCTCTCTTCGGGCAGGACGGACGGTACGGAGGCGAAGTGCAGTTCCAGATCGAATTCGAAGGCGAAAAAGGCGCGCCGATTCCGTTCCTGTACGTGGACGCGGGGACCCTCGCGCAACATGCGCGTAAGGCCGGACTGTCGCTCTTCGCGGCGCTTCCGTTCGAGAACGGCACGTATCTGGCAATTCTGGAGCGGACGGACGATGATGTGCCGGGGCAGGAAGCCCGTGTATCCCATTCGGAGGCAGGATGAACGACAGGCAGGAGAGCGGGATCGAGCGAGCCGAAGAGACGCTCGTGGACAACGGAAAGGACGCGATCCGGATCCGGACGCCGGCTCTTTCCTCGGAGGACGCGCGCCAGACCTATAAAGTGATCGAGGCATCCCTTCGCGAACTGTGGGAGGTCGTGGACAACCTTTCGGCCGTGCTTCCCCCCCGCCCCACCTACTACCGGGTCACGATCTTCGGCTCCTCGCGGATGCACCCGGGGGATCAGCTGTACGAGGATGTGAAACGCCTCTCGGCCGAGCTCGCGTCGATCGGTTGCGACATCGTCACCGGTGGAGGTCCGGGGGTGATGCAGGCGGCCAACGAGGGGGAGCACGAGGGAGACGTGTTGAAGCGCACGTACTCGATCGGCCTGAACGTGGACCTTCCGCACGAGCAGGAATCGAATCCGTATGTCGAGAAGCTCTACCACCACGGGACCTTCTTTTCCCGGCTGCATCATTTCGTGCAGCTGTCGAGCGCTTTCGTCGTCATGGGAGGCGGAATCGGCACGACCCTGGAAGCGATGCTCGTCTGGCAGCTGATCCAGGTGGACCACCTGCGAAACCGGCCACTGGTGTTCGTGGGGGAGCAGTGGAAGGCGCTGGTCGAGTGGGGCCGCACGTACTGGCTGGCCGGGAGCCCGAATCTCGCCGACCCGGAGGACCTCGAGATACCGATCTGCGTCGATACCGTGGACGAGGCCATCCACGTCATCCGCCGGAATCTCGAAGACTGGGCGAGCGAAGCGGTCTGACGACCGACCCGGACCCTATCGGAGTCGGGCCTCAAAGCTCGAACCGCTGCCCCCGCTCGGGAATCTGCACATCGGCCGTACCCCGCTCCTGCAGCGCTACGGCCAGCGATTCGGCCGCCCGAGGCTCGCCGTGCACGAGAAAATATCGCTGGATGTCGCCCTGCTCGCGTGCCCGCTCGGCCCAGGCGATCAGCTCGTCGCGGTCGGCGTGGGCGCTGTAGCTGTCGGCGCGCTCGACGCGAGCGTTCACCGGGATCTGCGCTCCCAGAATCGGCACCGGGTTGCGGCCCTCCAGAATCTTTCGGCCCAGGGTATTCTCGGCCTGAAACCCGACGAACAGCACGGTGGTCGACTCTTTGCCGAGGTTGTTCGAAAGATGATGGAGGATCCGGCCGCCTTCGCACATTCCGGAGGCGCTGACTATGATCATCGGTCCGGGTCGGCCGTTGAGCGCCTTCGATTCCTCGGCATCCCTCACGTAGGTAAGCCGGCGAAAGCCGAGTGCGTCGCCATCCCGGTCGCTCCGGCTCGTCTCGATCATCTCCCGGTCCCAGCATTCGGGGTGACGACGAAACACCTCCGTGACGTTCACGGCCAGCGGACTGTCGACGTACACGTCCATCTCCGGCAGCGCACCCTCTTCCCACAGCTGATTGAGTCGATAGACGACTTCCTGAGTCCTGCCGAGGGCAAAAGCCGGGATCAGCAGCACCCCCCGCCGCGCTGCGGTCGAGGCGGCGCACTCCCGCAGAAATTGCTTCGCGGCGTCGGCCGGCTCGTGCAGCCGGTCGCCGTAAGTGCTCTCCATGACCACGTAGTCTGCGTCCCGAGGAATCTCCGGATCACGCAGAATCGGGAGTCCCTTCCGGCCGATGTCGCCGCTGAACGCGATCCTTCGGGTCCTGCTGCCCTCGGTCGCCTCGACGATCACGCTGGCCGAGCCCAGGATGTGGCCCGCATCGAGAAACAGCGCGCGAACGCCCTCGAACGGCGTGAACCACGCGTGGTACTCGACAGCGCGAAAACGGGAGAGTGTCTTCCGGACATCGCCCACCTGATAGAGGGGCTCGAACGGGCGCTTTCCCGCTCGTTTCCGGCGACGATTGACGTATCGCACATCCGACTTCTGTATGTGCGCAGAGTCCAGCAGCATGTGCTCGCACAGATCCCGGGTGGCCGAGGTCGTGAAGATCTTCCCCCGGAATCCGGCGCGGACCAGGGAGGGCAGGTTCCCGGCGTGGTCGAGGTGAGCGTGGGTCAGAATCACGGCCTCGATGCCCGCGGCATCGAAGGGGAGTTGTCGGTTCCGTTCGAACGCGTGTTTCCTTCGTCCCTGTGTCAGTCCACAGTCGACGAGCACCTTCTTCCGGCCCACGCGCAGCAGGTGCATGGAGCCGGTCACCTCGCGCGCCGCTCCCCAGAATTCCAGCTGCATTCGCGTCTCCCTGAAGGTGCGCGCTCGGTTCGAACGAGCTTCCCGCGTACCTGTGCATGCTCGTCTCCGGACCGCCCCCCGCGCAACGGGTGAGCGAAAGCGAGGCGTCCGCGAGCCCCTCCGACCGGGATCGATCGCTGATTGCCGCGACCGGTCGTCTCGGGATAACCTGACGACGGCTCGCAGCGCAACGCTTTCAGGTCGGAGGGGACCGTCATGAACGTCAGCGAATTCGTTCGTCGTCACTACCGTCATTTCAACGCGGCGACCGTCAGGGACGCGGCCGACGCCTACCGGGCCCACATCGATGGCGGCTCGAAGATGATGGTCACCCTCGCCGGGGCGATGAGCACGGCGGAGCTCGGCCTTTCGCTGGCCGAGATGATCCGGCGAGACCTGGTACACGCGATCACCTGCACGGGCGCGAATCTCGAGGAAGACCTGTTCAACCTCGTGGCGCACGACCACTACGTGCGGATTCCGGAGTGGCGAAACCTGACGCCCGAGCGAGAGAAGGAGCTCGAGAGCCGGGGTCTGAACCGTGTGACCGATACGTGCATCCCCGAGGAGAAGGCGTTCCGGGCGATGGAGAAGCAGATCCTGGAGGTGTGGAAGCGGGCGGACGCCGCCGGCGAGCAGCGACTGCCGCACGACTACTTCTACGAGCTGATCCGTAGCGGCGTGCTGGAGGATGCGTACCAGATCGATCCGGAAGATTCCTGGCTCGTCGCGGCAGCGCGCAAGGATCTCCCGCTCTTCGTGCCGGGCTGGGAGGACTCTACGATGGGCAACATCCTCGCCGCCAACGTGATTCGGGGCGACCTGTCGCGGACCAGCATCGTGGGCAGCGGGATCGACTACATGCTCGCGCTCGCCGACTGGTACCTCGAGATCACGATGGGCCGGAGCGCGCGACAGACGATGTCGGAGAACCGGGCCGGGGGCCGCTCCGGTCAACACGGCGCGGCGGTGCGGGCCGAAGAGGCCGATACCACCGTCGGGTTCTTCCAGGTCGGGGGTGGGATCGCCGGAGACTTCCCGATCTGCGTCGTGCCAATGATCCACCAGGACCTGGAGCTGTCCTGCCCCTACTGGAGCTACTTCTGTCAGATCAGCGACTCGACGACCAGTTACGGATCCTATTCCGGAGCGGTCCCGACCGAGAAGATCACGTGGGGGAAGCTCGACATCACGACGCCGATGTTCGTGATCGAGTCCGACGCGACGATCGTGGCGCCGCTGATCATCGCGTATCTGCTCGACTGGTGACCGGCTCCGACGCCCGATTATCTGGCGGCGAACACCTCCGCCAGCACCCGGTGCACCAGCTTCGCTGCGATGAAGTCGCTCGCATGTGCGCCGGGCATGGGCAGCAGCTCCACGACATCGAATCCTGCGATCTTTCGAGCTCGGGCGACCCGTCGAACCAGTTCGTTGACCTCGTACCAGCCCAGCCCGCCCGGTTCGGGCGTCCCCGTAGCGGGGATCAGAGACGGATCGAACGCGTCCAGATCGATCGTGAGGTAGACATTCTCGGGCAGCAGACTCACGACATCGTCCATCCATCCGTCGTCGCCTCGCCCGGCGATCTCGTGGGCCCAGAAGACGCGATCGGGATCGAGACCGTCCAACTCCGACGCGTCGACGGCACGGATCCCGACCTGCACGATCGGGCACCGCTCTCGGGCCCGAGCCATCACGCATGCGTGATTGTGCGACGATCCCTCGTAGGATTCGCGTGTGTCCGCGTGCGCATCGATCTGCAGGACTGCGATCCCCGGAAACGCATCGGCTA
Source organism: Gemmatimonadota bacterium (assembly GCA_037383305.1). GTDB lineage: Bacteria > Gemmatimonadota > Gemmatimonadetes > Palauibacterales > Palauibacteraceae > Carthagonibacter. The sequence continues at coordinate 5,744 of JARRPA010000061.1, forward strand.
CCGCCTCGACAGCACCGATGGTGACGGAGTGCTCGCCCCCGATCACGACCGGAATCGCACCGCGGGCGAGGACCTCCCCGACCGAGGCCCGGACCCGTTCGGCCAGCTTCTCCGGACCGGCTTCGTGCAGAATCGGAGGGGACGTCAGAATCCCCCGCTTCCATGGCTCCGAATCGGTCTGTATGTCGTAGAGCTCGATCGTTCCGGAGGCCTCGAGCAGCGCGGAAGGCCCCCGATCCGCCCCCTTGCGCCAGGTGCTCGTCCGATCGTACGGCACGGGAAGGATGACCGCCGCCGCACCCGCAGGATCGCCGGCAGTTCCTTCTTCGCCGAGAAAGGGGGGATACGTGAGCTGTCCGGGAGCGACGGCGGGCCCGCTCACTCGAGTGACTCCAGGTAGGTATAGCCCTCGAGGGCCTTCTGGTAGAACCGGAGCAGGGTGCGCGTCTCGGGCAGTGTCATCCGGCCGCTTCGTACCGCCGACTCGCAGTCCCGCACGAGCCTCGGATACAGGCCATCGACGCGATACTGCATGTAGCCCAGCACCTCCCGGGCGGTGTCCCCTTTTACGAATTCCTCGATCGCCCAACCGCCTTCCGTGTGCAGGCCCACGTGAACGACGTGCGTATCTCCGAACAGGTTGTGCAGGTCTCCCAGCGTCTCCTGGTAGGCTCCCACCAGAAAGACGGCGAGGTAGTAGTCCTCGTCCGAGCGCAATTCGTGAAGCTCGAGCGACCTCTTGACGTCGCGGACGTTCACGAATCGGTCGATCTTCCCATCTGAATCACAGGTCATGTCCGCCAGTACCGCGCGATGCGTCGGCTGTTCATCCAGCCGGTGGATCGGCATGACCGGGAACAGCTGGCCGATCGCCCAGCTGTCGGGAAGGGACTGGAAGAGCGAGAAATTGCAGAAATAGGTCTCGCTCAGGATCTCCTCGAGCTCATCGAGTTCCTCCGGGGGGTCATCCAGGCGACCGGCTGCGTCCGCGACCCGGGCGCAGGTGGCCCAGAACAGGCGCTCGGCCATCCCGCGCAATTCCAGACTGAGGTATCCGAGGTTGAACAGGTTCAGGGCCTGTTCCCTGGCCTGCACCGCATCGTGGTAGGCTTCGACCAGCGTGCGCTCGTGCACCGATTCGTAGGCGACGGCGAGGTCGCGCACGGGCTGCGGCAGGTCTTCGTCGTCTGAGACCTCCACGTCGTCGGAGTACGTGGTCCGCGGTCCCGCCGCCCCGAGCACGTTCACCACGAGCACGCTCTGGTACGCGGCCATCGCCCGACCCGACTCACTGATGATCGTCGGGTGGGGCACTTCCCGCTCTTGGCAGACGCTGCCGATCCGGTACACCACTTCGTTCGCGTATTCCTGGAGCGTGTAGTTCATCGAGGACGGGAAGTTGGTCTGGCTGCCATCATAGTCCACCCCGAGCCCGCCGCCCACGTCGACGTACTCGATCCCCACGCCGAGCCGCACGAGTTCGGAATAGATGTGGCTCAGTTCGCCTACCGCTTCCTTGAGTCGCCGGATGTCCTGGATCTGGCTTCCCGTATGGCAGTGAACCAGCTTCAGAGAATCGAGCATGCCGTGCGCGGTCAGCAGGTCGACCATCTCCAGCACTTCGCTGACGAACAGACCGAACTTCGATTTCTCGCCGGCCGAGTTCCGCCATCTCCCGGCCCCCTGACTCGCCAGCTTCACCCGTACCCCGATCTTGGGCGTCACCTCGTAACGGGCCGAGTGTTTGAGCAGCAGCCGAAGCTCGCTGAAGTTCTCGACGACCGGGATGATGTTCCGACCCAGCTTGGTCGAGAGGATGACCGCCTCGATGTAGCTGTCGTCCTTGAAGCCGTTGCAGACGATCAGTCGGT
>JARRPA010000062.1:0-12002 GCA_037383305.1 Gemmatimonadota bacterium
AGTCCGAGTCCTCTCTCCAGCCAGCCGACGCTCGCGAGAGGATGCACATGCCGTTCCGAGTGCAGCTCGCCCCAGGACTTTCCTCCCGTCACCCGAACGGCATCGCGCATCGCGCGCTCCTCCAACCCGGCGAGGTCCTCGACTTCCGGAGTCGAAACGTCGTCCACCCAGGCGCTTCCCTTCTCGAGGGTCTGCAACAACGCCTCGATCGGGAACAGCGCCCACTCCGGCGCGGCCGTGAACTCGTCGGCGGCGATGAGGGTTCGAAGTCGGTAGAACCAGCTGTAGAACAGTGGCGCCGCCCGCGATGGCTCGCTCACGACCCGGTTCCAACCTGACAGGAGCTCCTCCTCCGTCGTGAGCCCGAGGCGCCCGGCGGTGGCGATCGCACGGTCGATCACCCGATCTGCGAGGAGGCTGCGCGTGTCGTGCTGCAACCGGTAGGTGCTCTCGGCTGTCCAGTCGCGACGCACTTCCAGTGCCTGCGTGAGTCGGAGGGCCCGGAACGGGGGTGCATAATCCGAGCTGATCACCCGGCCGAGCTCTCTCGACTGCAGGTTGTTGGCGGTCGCCACGTAGCCCTTGCGCGGATCGCGCACCGCCGGGTGGGCGTCGGAGGGCCAGAAGCCCGGCCAGCCGTCCGCCAGCGAATCGGCGGGGATCGGCATCGCGCCATCCCGACCCCCTCGCAACGGAATTCTTCCCCCCAGCCGATAGCCGATGCTGCCGTCACGCGCCGCGTAGACGACGTTCTGGTGGGGCCGCGCGAACGCCGCTACCGCGCGGTCCATCGCCACGGCTCCATCGGCCCGGTTCAGCGCATCGATTCCGGTGGTGGGAGCCTCGATGATGCCAGCCGACCAGAGCACCGAGAGGTCCGCGCCGAGATCCGGCAGGACATCGCTGAGAAGCGGCCCTCTCGATGTGGATCGGACCGCGAGCAGCTCCGGCCGATCGCGGCCGCGGACCCGGATCGTGTCGGTCCGGATCTCGAGATCCCGCCAGGTATCTCCGGCCGCCTCCGGCTCCAGGTACCGCAGGCCATCTTCCGACAGGGTCTCGACGACGAAATCGGTGTCATCCACCATCCCGTTCGTGAACCCCCAGGCGACATCGCGATTGTGTCCCACCACGACGCCGGGTACGCCGGGCAGGGTGAAGCCCGCGACGTGCAGGGCATCGGTGTCGCCGTGCAGAGCCGCGAGGTACCAGAGAGAGGGAGCTCGCAGAGCGAGATGCATGTCGTTGGCGAGGATCGGATGCCCGGACGCGGTGCGCGCGCCCGAGACGACCCACGCGTTCGAGCCCGACCGGGCCGAGACCGAGGCGAGGGTACGGAAGGGCGACCACGGGTCGGAGCCGGCCGGGTCCGTGCCGGCGGCCAGCGACTCGAGGTCGGCCGGCCGGTAGTCAGCCCGCGACAGGGAGGTGTCCTCTTCTCTGGCCGTGATAGTATGCGACGCAAGGCCGTCTTCGGACGGCGTTTCGAGCGCACCCGGGGGCGGGCGCCAGTCTCCGTCCAGAATCGTCGGCCCCCACTCGGGATACCCCTGGAGGAGAAGCGAGAATCGGGCCGAATCCAGAATCTGTGACGCCCGGAACCGGGACAGGTCGGCTCGCCAGACCGCGAGGTCCAGGTTCATTACCATGCCGATCGCGAGCGTCGATTCCACGGTCCAGGGCTCGGGCCGGTGGCGCAGCAGCCGAAATTCGGGCGGCATCGGCGGGCGCTCCGACAATCGGGCGTTCACTCCCTCTACGTACGCCTCGACGCGGAACCGTTCGCGGGGCGATAGAGCCTCCGCCGCGCGTGCAGCGGCGCGCCAGGTGCCGAGCGTTCGAACGAATCTGTCGGTGCCGAGGCCGGGCTCGCCGAACAGCTCCGAGAGCCGGCCGGCCGCGATACGACGGAACAGCTCCATCTGCCACAGGCGATCCGTCGCGTGCATGTATCCGAGCGCCCGGAGCGCATCGGCTTCGTTCGAGGCGAAGATATGCGGAATCCCGAAGCTGTCGGCGTGAACGGTCACGCTCGAACTCAACCCGGAGAGACGGACGGTTCCGTCGGGCGGCGAGGCGGACTTCGACAGCTGGAACCAGACGAGCGTAACGGCCAGGCCCGCCAGCCAGAGCAGCCCGCAGACTCCGGCGATAACGGCCCGCCGGATTCTCGGGCGGGTCATCCGTTCGCGCGAGGGGCGCGGTCCGACGAGCGTCGAACGGCCGACGCCGAGAACGACAGGGACTCGAAGGCGTCTCCATCCCGACGGACCAGCCGTCGGCGAAGCAATCCGGCGAGCAGCGAGGCGCAGGAGCCCGTATCGAGCCCGAGGCGTCGTGCCAGCTCCCCGGTATGAATCCGTCCGCAGGCGCTGAGCATCCGCCACGCCGCGACCGCCTCCGGCTCCACCTCGCCGAGCAGAACCGGTTCGCCGCCGATCCGTTCCGCCGACACCGCCAGTCCGCGCCGCCGCAACGCTCCTTCCACCGGATCGAGGTGGTGTTCCCGGATCCCGCGGACCAGCACGAATCGAGGCACCGAATCGCCGGTCCCGCCCTCAGGCCCCATGACCAGCTTCGCCACGACCTCGTCGGCACAGCTGAAGTCGATGACGGCCACGTCCCGGAAGTCGATCACGGCGATCGTATCGCCCCGCTCGGACATCAGTCGCTCGATGCCGTCCCGGACGGCGCGTCCGGTCTGCCGCGTCACGAGATTCGGCTGGTAGAGGCTGGCTACCGCTATGGCGGGCGTGCTCTCTCCGCTCACCGCTCCTCCTCGGTCCGCGCCGGCATCACGATCAGGATCTGGGCGCCCGGGAACGCGGCAAGCCCCCTCTGCATCGACGGATAGTCGTCCCAATCGGGGACCAGTGCGATCTGCGCGTCACCACTTCGAATGGCCAGCATTCCGTCCCATTTCTCGACCTGCTTCCTGATCGCCTGGAGCCCCTGCCCCCGCCCTGGATCCCGGAAGCGCGATTCACCGTACAGGAGCGCCGCCTCCAGGGCCATGGCAGCCGACCACGACTCCCCGTACCGCCTCGCATGCTCGGAGCCCAGCGACCCTTCGAAACCCATGCCCACGTCCATCACCGCCAGCATCAGTACTTCCCGACCCAGTCTCTCACGATAATTGTACGTCTGAGCACACACCCAGCCGTCGGCATCCGCGTGCTCGATGATGTTCTGGCACACCTCCGACAGCATCACGCTGAACTGGATCACCGACGGCTTCGGATAGTGCAGCCGCTTCTCGAGTATCGAAGCAGATCTCTCGCGGACTTTCTCCACGACCGCATGCACATCGTGGTGCGACCGGATCGGCGTGATCTCGAGGAGCGCGTCGGAGGCTCCGTGCGACGGCGCGCTGCCCGGCTCGATGTCGAATACTTCGTGCGCGGCGGGCCAGAATTCCATCCGATCCAGGTAGCTGCGCACATCCCGATTATCGGGCGCTTCGATCCGGGGGGAAAGCCCCGTGCGATCTCGAGAGACCTGACCGGCAGCGAGCAGGCCGATCAATCCGTACGGCGACACCCAGCGCACGTGCTTCGCGTTGAACAGCAGGCGTGATCCGGCCTCGTCGGGCTGACCGCCGAGCGTCGCGACCAGCTCCTCGAAGCCCTTGTGGTCCAGTACCTCGGGCACCTCGATCACCTTGCTCACGCGGGCTCTCTCTCCCCGATCGCCTGGATCAGCCCACGCAGAGTTCCGGCGAGCCCCGACGTGCCCCTGTGACGAGCGGCGGCGCCAGCGAGGAGATTGGCTCGCCGGGCGGCCCCGGCCGGATCCTCTCCCTCCAGGAGAGCCGCGGCGCAGGCTGCACCCCATACATCCCCGCAGCCGGTAGGGTCGGCGAGTTCCCCGGGCACCGGATCGGAGGGCTCGTGCCCCGTCCTCACCTCTCCACCTGCGTCGCTGTCGCGGCTCCACCAGCTCGCGCCCCGATCGCCGCGCGTGACGAACAGGACCCGGGGTCCCCCCGCTACCGATTCGCGGGCCGTCGTCACGGGATCCGATCCCGCCGGAGTGAGAGCGGCCAGTTCCTCCTCGTTCATCTGCACCTGATCGAAGCACTCCCTCCAGGCCGGCCATTCGGGAAGCGGCCGGAGGATCCGTACTCCGTCCGCGCCGACGGCGAGAAGGAGGGAGTGCACGTCCGCATAGATCGGTCCCGCGTGTGCGTCCCGAAGCCGCTGCGCCACCGGGAGATCCATCTCCCAGCCGGCGATGAAGTTGACGATCAGCGCGTCACAGGAATCCGCCAGGGGCGCCAGTTCCGACCAGCCCCAGCCGGGTACGCCGCCCGTCAGCTTTTCGCAGCGCCGCGGTCCGGACTGATAATAGAGCTCGACCCGGTTGTTGGCTTCCGGCACCGTAACGACTCCCTCGAGCGACCGGATCCGCGTCAGCTCGCTCAGGAAGTCATCCGCTTCCCTCCTCAGGTCCTCTCCGACTTTCAGGATCGGAAGAATCTCCCTTCCTCGGGGCGCCGAGGCCTCCAGCGCACAGAGCGAGTAGGCGATACCCCCCCAGTCCGACAGCGGGGCCGGTGTCCGACCGCCGGTCGTCGGAGGCAGGTGAATCGTGTCGAGCACCAGGGTGCCGAGAACGCCGAGTCGCGGCATGTCAGAGATCGCCGAAACGTTCCTGGCGGAACACGCAGGCAGCGCCAATGACGCCCGCCATGCTTCCAAGCTCGCTGGTCACGATCCGGCAGTTGTCCGAGGCGTGGCTGAACGCCCGTCGCCTGACTTCCTTCTTCAGCGGTTCGATCAGCCGCTCGCCGGCGCGTGTCACACCGCCCGAGATGACGACCATTCCCGGATTGAGGATGTTGATCAGATTGGCGATCCCGGTTCCGAGAAAACGGGCCGTGTCCCGCATCACTTCCTTCGCGTACTCGTCCCCGGCCACGATCGCCTCGTAGACCGTCTCCGCCGTGATCCGCGCCAGCTCGCCCTCGACCATCGATGGGAGCAGGCTCGGCTCGCCCGACTGCAGGCCCTCGATCGCCCGTGCGGCGATCGCCGGCCCGGAAGCATAGGCCTCGAGACAGCCGTAGTTGCCGCAGTTGCAGCGGCGTCCCGTCGAGTCGATCGTCATGTGCCCCACTTCTCCCGCGACGTCCGAGATTCCGTGGAACACCTTCCCCTCCATCACGATTCCGCCCCCGATCCCGGTCCCGAGGGTCACGCCCACGAGCGTGCTCACGCCCCGGCCGGCCCCCTGCCACCATTCTCCGAGGGCGGCGGCGTTTGCGTCGTTGTCCAGTTCGGCCTCGAGCCCGACGGCGTTCGAGATCAGGTCCCGCAGGGGAAAGTTCCGCCACCCGAGGTTCGGGGTGTCGATGACCGTGCCCGTGCGTCGATCCAGCGGGCCCGGGGACCCGAGGCCGATTCCCACGATCGCTTCGTCGGGAATGGAAGCCTCTTTCCGGGCATCCCGGATGGCTCCGCGGATCAAGTCGACGATCCGGTCCACGACGTACTTCGGTCCCTTGTCCGCCTGGGTCGGAGCGGATCGCATCGCCAGCACCGGGCCTCCGTCGAATGGCACGACACCCACGTTGATCGATGTACCGCCCAGGTCCACTCCTACGATGTGTCGACCGTCGTTCACGCCGACGCCTCCTCGAGACTGGCCAGCGAGGCCTGCAGCACCTCGTCCACCGTTACGAGCCGGAGGCACTCCCGCTCCGCCGACTCCAGGATCGTCCCGCGCCCGCTGCGGGGGCACTCGTTCTTCACGCACGGCACACAGGGAAGGTCGAACCGGCCGACCAGGCGAACCCGAGTCGCGAGCGGTCGCGTCTGGCGAATGTCCGCCGGGCCCTCGACTGCGACGATGGGTCGATCGAGCGCGGCCGCCAGATGCATGGGCCCGGTATCGTTCGCTACCAGAAGATGGCACGCCTCGAGCGCCCCGGCCAATTCGACCAGCGAGGTCCGCCCGCCCAGATCGAGCAGGAGTCCGTCGAGCTTTCCGTCCTCGGTCCGCGCCTGTCGGGTCACGATCCCGGTGATCGGACTGTCTTCCGGTCCTCCCAGCACCAGGACCCGGTGTCCGAGTCCCGCGAGAGACCGGGCCAGCGCCGCGTATTTCTCGGTCGGCCAGCGACGTGCCGCGCCGTTTGCCCCGGGAAACAGGGCCACGAGCCGGCGACCGTCATCCGGGATTCTGAGGGCGCGCCGACGCACGTCCCACGCGGCACGGGCGGCATCGATCACGGTCAGACGCGGCACCGGCATCGCACCTTCCGGAACGGGCACTCCCGCAATGGCGAGAAACTCCTTGACCCTGTGATCCTCCAGCAGCGGGGCGCGGTCCACCACCTCCGTCAGCAGCCAGGCTCGGCCACCGCCTCCGGTGCCTCGACGCGAGCGGAGGCCTGCGGCCCGGAATATCAGGGCCGAAGAGATCGAGGGAGTCAGGAGAATTCCCCTCTGGACTCCATACGCACGAAGCTCCCGGGCGGCCGCGGCGATATCGCGACGGTCGGACAGGGGAAGGACGCGAACATCCAGATCGGCCAGCGCCAGCAGTGGAACGAGCCAGGAGACGACCTGCAGGACCGGGGCGGTGCCGGTCTCGCGTCGCTCCCGGGCGCTCGCAGCCTCGAGAGCCGGCAGAGCCAGCAGCAATTCGCCCAGGTGGTTCGGCGCCCGGATCGCCAGCCTCTCGATCGGCGGTGGTCCAGGTCCCCTCACTCGCCGACCTGCAGGACCGCGAGAAACGCCTCCTGGGGAATCTCGACCGATCCCACCTGCTTCATCCGGCGCTTCCCTTCCTTCTGCTTCTCGAGGAGTTTCCGCTTCCGGGTAATGTCGCCGCCGTAGCACTTGGCGGTCACGTTCTTCCGGAGCGGCCTGACCGTCTCGCGGGCGATCACATCCCGCCCGATCGCCGCCTGGATCGCCACCTCGAACTGCTGGCGGGGAATCAGTTCGCGCAGCTTGCGTGCGACCTTGCGGCCATAGTCGTACGCACTCTCCCGATGCACGATCACGCTCAGCGCGTCCACCGGGTCGCCGTTGAGCAGGATGTCGAGCTTCACGAGGTCGGACTCGCGGTAGCCGGCCAGCTCGTAGTCGAGCGCCGCGTAGCCCCGCGAGACCGTCTTCAGGCGGTCGTAGAAGTCGAGCACGATCTCGGCGAGCGGCATGTCGTAGCGAATCTCGACCCGGTTGGAGTCCAGGTAGTGAAGCCCGACGTATTCTCCGCGGCGCTCGTGACAGAGCCCCTGTATGCCTCCGATGTAGTCCGACGGGGTGACCATGTGAATCCGCACGTAGGGCTCTTCGACCATCTCGATCGACCCGCGCTCGGGCATCCTGCTGGGATTCTCGACCGAGATCACCTCGCCGTTCGTCAGGGTGACCTGGTACTCGACGTTCGGAATCGTGGTCACGAGGTCGAGGCCCGCCTCCCGTTCGAGCCGCTCCTGCACGATCTCCATGTGGAGCAGCCCGAGGAATCCGCAGCGGAATCCAAAGCCGAGAGCCTGCGAGGTCTCCGGCTCGTAGTGGAGGCTCGCGTCGTTCAGCTGCAGGCGGCCCAATGCGTCGCGGAGCTCCTCGAACTGATCGGTCGAGGACCGTGTCTCCGACCTTCGTATCCGCGATGTTCTTGATCTGGGCCGTGAGGTAGCCGACCTCCCCTGTACCCAGAACTTCCGCCGGTCGGAAACCGAGTCGCAGGAAGCCGACTTCGTCGACCTCGTACACGGCCTCGGCCTTGCCGAAGCCAACCCGCTGCCCCGGGCGTATCTCTCCGTCCACGACCCGGACGAACGGCACGGCGCCTCTGTACTTGTCGTACATCGAGTCGAAGATCAGGGCGCGAAGCGGAGCGTCCGGGTCTCCCTTCGGCGGCGGCACCCGGTCCACGATCGCCTCGAGGATCGCCTCGATCCCGGTTCCTTCCTTCGCGGAAGCGAAGAGCACATCATCGGGGTCGACTCCCATGAGGTCGCACACCTCGTCCCGCCGCCTCTCAGGCTCCGCGGCCGGAAGGTCGATCTTGTTTATGACGGGGATGATCTCGAGGCCGGCATTGATCGCCAGAAAGAGATTGCTGATCGTCTGCGCCTCGATCCCCTGTGTCGCGTCGACGACGAGAAGGGCTCCTTCGCACGCCTCCAGGCTGCGGCTCACTTCGTAGGTGAAGTCCACGTGGCCCGGAGTGTCGATCAGGTTCAGTTCGTACTCGCGCCCATCGCCGGCCCGGTAGGGCATGCGGATGGCATTGAGCTTGATGGTGATTCCCCGCTCGCGCTCGAGATCCATCGAGTCGAGGATCTGCTCCTTCATCTTCCGCTGCTCCACGGCACCCGTGCGTTCGAGGAGGCGGTCGGCGAGCGTGGACTTTCCGTGGTCGATGTGGGCCACGATCGAGAAGTTGCGGATCGAGTCTATGATCAAGCGGGCCTCTGGCGATTCGGCGTTTTCGCGGGAGCGCGAATATAGAATCGGCCCCCTTCCGTCACAATCAGAATTCCAGTTCCAGTCCGTCGTACGCCGCTTCGACCCCTTCGGGCAGAGAACGTTCGAGCTGAGCATGCTCCAGACGGTGCGTCAGGTGGGTGAGAAAGGCCCTCTCGGGGGCCACGCGCCCGATCACCTCGAGCGCTTCCTCGACGTTGAAATGCGTGGGATGCGGAGATCCGTACCAGAGCGCGTTGAGCACGAGTATGCGACTCCCGGCGAGAAGATCCCAGGCGTCATCGGGCACTCGCTTCGCATCGACGATCAGCGACAGGTCGCCGCAGCGGAATCCATAGCTGGTGTAGGCGCCATGCGGATAGCCGATCACGCGCAGGTCGAACCCGGCCGCATTCACACGATCACGGTCATGAAAGGGGGTCGGCTCGAGTCCGGGGACGACGGTGCCCGGCTGAACCGTGGGATCAGGTCCGAGAAAATACGGGAACCGGGATCGGACCTCCGCCTCGTGCTCGGCCGCGATCCAGAGCGGAATCGGTTCGGTTCCCGGTCCGGAGAAGGCCCTCAGATCATCGATCCCGTGCAGGTGGTCGGCATGCGGGTGCGTCAGAAAGACGCCATCGAGTCCGTCCACGCCCGCGTCCACGAGCTGGAGACGCAACTCGGGCGGGGTATCCACCAGGATCCGCCTGCGTCCCTGCTCGAGCAGCAGCCCGTGCCGGGTTCTCAGATTCCGGGGATCCGACGAGGTGCATACCGCGCACCGGCAACCGATCACCGGTATTCCGAACGACGTTCCCGTGCCCAGGAAACGCAGCTTCACCGGCCGGTCCTCATCGAGCCGTCACAGCGTCTCTATGCGCATGTAGTTCGTGGTGCCCGGCTCGTGGAATGGAACGCCTGCCGTCACCACGAACGAATCCCCTTCCGATCCGAGACCCCGGTCGAGAGCAAAGCTCCGCGCGAGAGCCAGCATCGAGTCGTAGGTCGCCTCTCCCTCCAGGCGCAGCGGTATGACGCCGTACACGAGCGCGAGCTGGCCCCAGGTGCGCGGCTGGTCGGTGACCGCGAGAATCGGGACCCCCAGCCGCTGCGCGGACTGAATCCGGGCCGTGAATCCGCTGTTCGTGAAGGTGACGAGAAAGGGAGCGCCCAGTCGTTCCGTCGCCTCCGCCGCTGCCCCGGCGATGGCACCGCTCACCGTATGATGAACCGGCGAGAGGCTTCGGAAGTGTGCGCCTTGCGCCTCTTCGGCGGTCGTGGGCTTCCGCTCGATCCTCCGGTTGATCCGTGCCATGGTGCGAACCGAATCGACGGGGTACGCCCCCACCGCGGTCTCGGCAGAGAGCATCACGGCGTCGGTCCCGTCGAGCAGCGCGTTGGCCACGTCCGACACCTCCGCGCGCGTGGGCCGCGACGAGACGATCATCGACTCGAGCATCTGCGTCGCGGTGATCCCGAGCTTCGGCGTCTCACTGGTGAGGCGCAGGATTCGCTTCTGCACCAGCGGTACTTCCTCGAAATCCAGCTCCACCCCCAGGTCGCCGCGAGCCACCATCAGGCCGTCGGCTCCGGCCAGTATGCCATGCAGGTTCCGGAGCGCCTGCGCCATTTCGATCTTGGCGATCAGAAGCGCCCGGCCGTCGATCAGCGATCGCAGCTCGTTCAAGTCCTCCTGCCTTCGAATGAAACTGAGCGCGATGTAGTCCACGCCCAGATCGAGAGCGAACTGTGCGTCTTCGCGGTCCTTTTCGGTAAGACTGGGAGCCCCGACCTCGGTGCCGGGCAGGTTGATGCCCTTCCCCGACTCGAGCACGCCGCCCTCGAGCGCTTCGAGCAGAACGCCATCGCCTCGCAGCTCGCTGACCGTCAGTTCGATCTTCCCGTCGTCGACCAGAACCCGGTCGCCCGGACCCAGGTCAACCGCCAGCTCCGGATAGGTGCTCGGGATCAGCTGAATCTCCGCATCCACGGCCGGCGGCGACCGCTCCTCCGGGTAAACCAGGTACTGCTCTCCGGCCTTCACCTGAATCCGCTCGGGCAGGGTACCGACTCGAATCTTCGGTCCCTGGAGGTCCGCCAGGACCGAGATCGGGCGGCCCGCGTCCGCGGAGGTCCGGCGGGCCAGTTCGACCGCTTGCGCGGCGTGTTCGTGAGAGCTGTGCGAAAAATTGACGCGCACCCCGTCCATGCCCGCCCCGACGAGGGCTGCAAAAACATCGGGATCGCGGCTGGCGGGGCCGAGGGTGCACAGAATCTTCGCGCGCCGGAACGCGAAATTATCGGTCATCATGATCTGCCGTGGTCGCGGGTGTGCAGGACGTTCCCGCGTCGGGTCGGCGGGATACCGCGGGCTCGGGCCCCCGATCGTGCCGGGAGCCGGGCCCGCGAGGAATCAGGCGATGAGGCGATTATCGGCGCAGAGTTCCGGGCGATGCGCCGCGATCCAACTGTGGATCGCCTGCAGCGTCCCGTACGGAAGGGACTCCAGAGCCGATGGCTCGAGACCCGGGATCACGCATGCCGCAGCTCGGCGGAAGAAATAGGCCTTCTGCCTCGTGCGCTGCTCGCCGCTCAGGCTCGTGCCTCCGGGTATGTCCGGGATCGGCTCCAGCAATCTTCGATAACTGAACACTTCTCGGGGAGAGAACACGTCGGGGATCTGGTAGGATCGTTCTCCGAGCATGAACGACCCGTCCCGTGCGATCTGAAGAGCCTCCGCCATAGCACCACTCCTTACCCACCGGTAGGCTATCGAACGGAACCCCAGGGCCGGGGGGTTCGGTCCACGAAAGTACCGCCCGGAACGGGGTCCGGGCAAATTCTGCGCGGCTGGCGCCGCGCCCGCGAGCGTCTGAAGATCGGCGGAGACGGGGATCGTGCGGTGCGGCGCCCCCGCCGTGACGGCGAAGCGCAACGGACGGGCCACTCCATTCCTGTGACAGCCCGCCGGGCGCCGCCCGCATCCATCTCCGCTTCTGCTCCGCCGTCCGTCCCGTACAACTCCCGAAAGTACAAGATCTGGTGCTCGGTGAACCTATCGGCTCCACATATTGTGGGTCAAGTTTTCGCGCCGGTGGCGGGGACCGGGACCGATCTTCCGACGGCGCTTGTTGAGCCGGCGCGGTGCGTCTAGAATCCGGCACGATGATGGGCCCGGCGATACGCTTGCGAGGATATCGGACGAGATGGCACGACAGCGCGGCAACGTGAAGTGGTTCGACACGGAGAAGGGCTGGGGGTTCATTCGCGTCGAGGACGGCGAAGAGGTGTTCGTTCACCACTCCGACATCCAGAGCGAGGGATTCCGCAGTCTCAAGGACGGGGCCGAGGTCGAGCTGGAAATCGAGCGCGCCGACCGTGGCCCGCGAGCGCGAAGAGTCGTGCGGATCGGTTCGGACGGGGCACCCATTTCGCCGGTCAGCGACGACGAGTTCGGACGATCTGCGAATGATCGCGCCGGCCCGGGTCATCAGCGCGGGCGACGTTCGGACGCATCTCGCAGCAGTCGCCGTGGAGGGGCATCGCATCCCCGTGGATGCCGAGCAGCGCACC
>JARRPA010000063.1:0-7984 GCA_037383305.1 Gemmatimonadota bacterium
GGGACGGCGGACACCTTGAAGGCGAAACCGACGAGAAGCAGCGCGACGCCCGCGAAGAGCAGCGGATTCCTGGACCCCGTGCCGAGCGTGATTTCGGAGGTGACCAGGCTCAGGTTCGTACTGCCGACCGACCCGAAGATCAGCGCGATCCCGTAGAGCAGGAATCCGCTCGCGAAAGCGCCCATGAGGAAGTACTTCAGCGCGGCTTCGGACGAGCGACGGGACCGACGGTCGAAGCCCGTCAGGACGTAGACGGAGATCGACATCAGCTCGACCGCGACAAAGAGAACGATCAGGTCTCGAGTCCCGCCGAGGATCATCATCCCGACGGCTGCCATCAGCATCAGGAAGACGAACTCGCCCGTGAACTGTCCTTCCCTGTGCAACCAGTCGAACGAGTACATCAGACCGAAGATCGCGACCCCGAGAACGATGAAGTTCATCGCGAGGTGGAATCCGTCCACCGCGATCATGGCGTTCTGGGCCTCAACGTCTACCGTGAGCAGCCACGCGTTGGCCAGGACGGCGGCGACCAGCCCGGTGATGGCGAGGGGCCCGACCCAGGCGGCGCTCGGAGCACTCCGACGCCCGCGCTGAAACACATCCAGCAGAAGAACCACGAGACCTGTGACGGCGACGATGACCTCCGGCAGGAGGGCCCAGACGAAATGGAGCGGAGAACTGAAGTCCAGGATCACGTCGTCAACCCTCTCAATCCTCGTCCACGCCGAGGACCGGCATGTGGTCGAAGCGCACGTCGGTGCCCAGCGGCTCGAGCGGAGCCTGGCGCGCACGCAGCTCGATCTGTTCCAGGAGCGCGTCCACCGAGGCCGAGGTCTTCTCGAGGAAGGGCCCGGGATAGACGCCGATCAGCACGATCATCGCGAGGGCCGGAAACAGGACCACGCGCTCGCGCAGGTTGATGTCCGTGAGATCCCGATTCTCCTCTTGATCGACCGGACCGTAGAGAACCCGCTGCACCATCGGGAGCATGTACGCGGCGGCGAAGACGACACCGGTAGCAGCGATCACCGCGGCGATCGGGTGGGTTCGGAACGTGCCGATCAGGATCAGAAACTCACCGACGAACCCGTTGGTTCCCGGCAGTCCGATCGAGCTGAGAGCCACCACCACGAATGCGAAGGCGAAGAAAGGCATCACCTTCGCGATGCCGCCGAAGTCCTCGATCATTCGCGTATGCCGGCGCTCGTAGAGCATGCCGATCAGGAGGAAGAGAGCTCCGGTCGAGATCCCGTGGTTCACCATCTGGAGGATGCCGCCCTGGATCGACTCCGAGGTGAGGGCGAAGAGCCCCATCATCACGAACCCCAGGTGGGCGACCGACGTGTAGGCGACCAGCTTCTTCGCATCCGGTTGCACGGCGGCTACCCAGGCCCCGTACACGATTCCGATCAGCGCGAGCGTGAGGATCGTGTAGACGACCGCATCGCTCGTTGCGGCGTACGCGAAGAACGGCATGGCGAACCTCAGGAATCCATACGTCCCCATCTTGAGGAGCACCCCGGCCAGGATGACCGACCCTGCCGTAGGTGCCTCGACGTGCGCGTCGGGCAGCCACGTATGCACGGGAAAGAGCGGAACCTTGATGGCGAAGGCCAGCGCGAACGCCGAAAACAGCCAGAACTGCGCCGATTTCGTCACCGGAAGCTCTACCAGATCGTTGTAGGCGAAGGTCACGACCCCGTACTGACGGAAGTAGAGGTAGACGAGTGTGACGATCGCCACGAGCATCAGGAGCGAGCCCACCGCCGTGAAAAGGAAGAACTTGATCGCGGCGTAGATACGGCGCTCTCCTCCCCATACCCCGATGATGAAGTACATCGGGATCAGCATCAGTTCCCAGAACAGGAAGAAGAGGAACATGTCGAGGGCGATGAACACGCCGATCATGGCGGTCATCAGCAGCAGCAGCATCGCGTAATAGGTCGGTTCCTGGCGCTTGATGTAGCTGTAAGATCCCAGGATGGCCATCGGCATGATGAAGGTGGTCAGCAGCACCATCAGCAGCGAAATGCCATCCACTCCCACCGTGTATCCGATGCCCCACTGGCCGATCCAGGGAATCGACACGTAATTCTGGATCGCCGGCGTACCCTCCCGGAAGACCCAGAACAACGGGAGCGACAGCACGAAGGCCGCGACGCTCGTAATCAGCGCCACGTGCTTCGCCTCGTCCTTCCCGGCGAACAGGCAGGCGACCGCCCCCGCAAGCGGAAGCAGCAGAAGGACCGTAAGAACCCAGTGACTCTCGAAGAAGCTCACGGCTCGATTCCGCTCAGAGCAGGAAAGTTGCGAGGATCACCAGCACCCCCGTCACGAAGTAGAACATGTACGTCGCCACGCGCCCCGTCTGGAACAGGCTTCCGATCCAGCCCACGGCCCGGGTTCCCGCCGCGAGACCGTTGATCGATCCATCGATCAACCCCGCATCCACGATTCTCCAGCACCCGCGCCAGAGTGCGAGAAGCGGCCGTACGATCACACGGTCGTAGAGCTCGTCCACGTACCACTTGTTGTACAGCACGCCCGCCAGCCCCGTCGGCTCGGCCGAGTCGGCGGCAGGCTCCCAGGTGCGGCGAACGAGGGCCCGGAAAGTGAGAAGAATGACGACCGCCGCGGCCACGGTCGAGATCCCGGCCCACATCGCTTCCCCGCCCCCGATCGGCGAGCTGTGCGCGTCATGGAGACCGTGTGCCTCCAGGATTCCGCGCGCCGGCTCGAACACCGGATGCAGCCAGTCGTGCAGCGCGTGCACGGCGGGCAGGCCGGGCAGCGCGTCCGGGATGTTCACCCAGCCTCCGACGATCGACAGCAACGCCAGGATGGCCAGAGGAATCCACATGACGGCCGGCACCTCGTGCAGATGCGGCTCCGCATCGGCGCCCGTCCGGTTCTCACCATGGAAGGTCATCACCAACAGCCGCGTCATGTACCCTGCGGTGAGGAGTGCCGCGAGCAGCGCGATCCCCCAGAGAATCCCGTACCCGTACGCCCCCGTGTACCAGATGATCTCATCCTTCGAGAAGAACCCGGCGAGGGGAAAGATTCCCGAGATCGCCAGCGTGCCGATCCACATCGTCGCGAAGGTGATCGGCATGAAACGCTTCAGACCGCCCTGATTTCGCATGTCGTTCGGATCTTCGTGGCTGTGCACTTCGTGGTAGGCGTGGTGCATCGCGTGGATTACCGCGCCCGATCCGAGGAAGAGCAACGCCTTGAAGAACGCATGGGTCCTCAGGTGGAAGATGCCGGCCGTGTACGCGCCGATCCCGACCGCCACGAACATGTACCCCAGCTGGGAGACCGTACTGTACGCCAGGACTTTCTTGATGTCGTACTGCTGGGTGGCGATCGTCGCGGCCAGCAGCGCTGTGCCGGCGCCGATCGCGGCGACGACGGCCTGCGAGACCGGCGCCATGGCGAAGAGCACGCTCGACCGGGCCACGAGATAGACCCCGGCCGTCACCATCGTCGCCGCGTGGATCAGGGCGGAGACCGGAGTCGGGCCCGCCATCGCGTCGGGAAGCCAGACGTAGAGCGGAATCTGGGCCGATTTTCCCGTGCAGCCGAGGAAAAGAAAGAGGGTGATCGCCGTCACCACGACTCCGCCGTAGGCCCGCGTCGTTGGCGCGGCGGCGAACACGGATTCGTAGCCCAACGTACCGAAGTGGACGAACACGAGGAACATCGCGACCAGAAAGCCGAAATCCCCGATCCGATTGACGATGAACGCCTTCTTGCCCGCGCTCGCGAACTCCCGGTTCTCGTACCAGAAGCCGATGAGCAGATAGGAGCAGAGTCCCACTCCCTCCCAGCCGACGAAGGTGATCGCGAAGTTCGCCCCGAGAACCAGAACCAGCATGAAGAATACGAACAGGTTCAGGTAGGCGAAGTACCGGGAGTAGCCCGGGTCCTCCCTCATGTATCCGATACTGTAGACGTGGATCACCGAGCTGACGCCGGTGACGACCAGCATCATCAGCATCGAGAGCTGATCGAACTGCAGGTCCACGCCGACGCGCAGGTCCCCCGCCGCCATCCAGGTCCAGAGCGAGACGATCGCCGGGTCGTGGGGAGCCGCGGCCTGCATGGCGAGGAAATTCCCGACCACGATCGCGAACGCCCCGATCACCGCGGCCGGCCCGACGACGCTCGGAATCAACTTGTTGCCGCGCCAGTTGAACGCACCGACGCCGTTCACCGCGGCGCCGATCAGCGGCAGAAGGAGGATCCAGGCCGGCAGGATCGGTTCGTACGCCGCGTGCGTCTCCTGGAGGAGCAATGGCAGGCTCAGCACGGGGTCACCACCTCAAGAGGTTGAAGCGATCCACATCCACGCCTTCGTAGTGGCGGAAGATCGCGATGATGATCGCCAGCCCGACGGCCGCTTCCGCGGCGGCGACGGCCATCACGAAGAAGACCAGCACCTGCGCCTCGAGACCGAGCGACCGGGAGAACACGACCAGGCTGAGATTCACGGCATTGAGCATCAGCTCGACGCACATGAAGACGATGATCGCGTTCCGGCGCACCAGCACGCCCGCGGTCCCGACCGCGAACAGGAGAGCGCTGAGAATCAGCGAAGCGTTCTCGATATCCAGGTTCATGCTCGAAGCCTCAGGGTGCGCGGCGCCGGGCCAGGACGATCGCCCCGACGATGGCCACGAGAAGCAGGAGTGACGTGAGCTCGAAGGGGACGAGATAGCTCGTGAACAGCGGCTCTGCGAGCGCCCCGACCGCCCCTCTCGAGCGGACCATGGCCTCGACCGCCAGCCGACTTTCCTCGCCCGCCAGCGTCGTACGATCGCCTCGGAACACCAGGGCCGCGACGGCCGCGAAGAGCGCCGATCCCGCCACCAGTGCCACGAGACGCGCGACGTGCCCTCGCATGTCGATGTCTTCGCGGTGGCCGAGATTCAGCAGCATGATCACGAACAGAAAGAGGACCATGATCGCGCCGGCGTAGACGATCACCTGCACGGCGGCCAGGAAGTGCGCGTCGAGCAGCACGAAGATCCCCGACAGGGCGAAGAAGGCGAGCACGAGGTACATCAGGCTGCTCACCGGATTCCGGCTCGCGATCATCATGATCGCGCCGGCGGCCGCCATCACCGCGAAGAACAGGAAGAAGAAAGATTCCATCATTCCGATGCCGGGTCGAAGGGCTCCCAGAGCGCCGTGAACGGATGGTCCAGTTCCGTGAGCCGCTCGAGGTCGTAGACCCAGCGCTCGCGACTGTACTCGGCGTTCTCGTAGTGTACCCCGAGATGGATCGCTTCCACCGGGCACACTTCCTGGCAGAAACCACAGAAAATGCAACGAAACTCGTCGATCTCGTAGACCGCGGCGTAGCGCTCTCCGTTCTCGTCTTCCGCGGGGATCAGCTTGATGCAGTTGACCGGGCAAACGGTCGGGCAGAGACCGCAGCCGACGCACTTGGCCCGTCCGTCCTCGTGAGTCGCCATCCGGTGGGTTCCTCGGAGCCGCGGCGAGAGGTCCCACTTCTCATCCGGATACTGCTGCGTCGCCTTGTTCGGCTCGAGCAGGTGCTTCAGCGTGATGCCGAGGCCCTTCGTGATCGCGCGCACGTATGACGCGCTCGATTCGGGCCTCTCTACGATCTTGACGCTACCGGGCATGAATCAATCCACCTCGCTGGGCGCGGTCGGGGTGATGCGGCCTCGGATGCCACCCTCCCGGCGCCGGGTTCTCGACGTAGCTCCCTTCACGATGGTTCCCCGATCCACGCCCCAGACCAGTATGCCCATCAGCACCAGGTTGAGTGCGATCAGGGCTCCGGAGTACCGCCAGCCGACGGCCACGCCCGCTTCGTCCAGCAGGTACATCGCCAGTCCCATGATCATGATGTAGACCATCATGAGCGGTATGAGGACCTTCCAGCCGAGGTCCATCAGCTGGTCGTAGCGGAATCTCGGAATGGTCCAGCGAAGCCACATGAAGAACAGGACGAGAAGGAGCGTCTTGACCGCGAAGGACCCGAACGTGAGCAGGGTCTTCCACCAGGTCGGCTCTCCGATCACCGTTCCATCCGCGAGCACCCGGATGTTGTCTCCCTGCCAGAACGGTATGTCCCATCCGCCGAGGAAGAAGACCGTGATCAGCGCCGCCGTCGTGATCAGGTGCGCGTACTCGCCGAGGAAGAACATGCCGAACTTCATCGAGGAGTACTCGGTATGGAACCCGCCCACCAGCTCGCCTTCCGCCTCCGCGAGATCGAATGGAACCCGACCGGTCTCCGCGATGCCCGCGACGAGGAACACGAACGCCGTGACCATGAGCGGCAGGAAGAACCATGCCCCGTACTCGGCCGGACCCGCCGCGAAATTCTGCTGCGCCGAAACGATCTCGGGCATCTGCACGTTTCCCACGAGCATCAGTACGGGGACCAGACTCATCGCCAGGGCCACCTCGTAGCTGACCATCTGGGCGGAACCGCGCAGACCGCCCAGGAAGGAGTACTTCGAATTCGAGGCCCAACCGGCCATCACGATTCCATACACGCCGAGGGATGCGATGGCCAGCACGTACAGGAAGCCGACGGGAACGTCGGCCACGATCATCTCCATCAGTCCCCATTGCGTGGGCGCCGGCGAGGCGAAGGGGAGCACGGCGAACAGGACGGTGGCGGGCACCAGCCCGAGCACGGGAGCGAGAAAGAAGAACTTCTTGTTCGCACCGCCCGGTTCCACCTCTTCCTTCAGAATGAACTTGAGTCCGTCGGCCGCCACCTGAAGCAGACCCAGGGGGCCCACCCGGTTCGGGCCGCTCCGATCCTGAATGAAACCCGCCACCTTGCGCTCGAAGTAGGTCGAGAGGGCCACGAAGACGAGCAGCAGAACGAAGAAGACCAGGATCTTCAGCACTGTCGCTATGACGAACGCGGTACCGGTCATCGGTTCCATCTCGTCCTCTACCTCGCCGACGGCGCCGGAGCGCCGTCCGTTCGCACCCTGACGCCCTTCGGACCGATCGCGCTCCATGCGAGCCCCGAAAGACCCCGAGCCTCCGCCGCCGCGAGCTCGAAGGCCCTCTCGGCCTCGAGCACGCCGGATCCCTCGCCCTTCAGCTCGAGGAGCCGCCGAATGACCATCCAAGCCGGTCGCGCCACCCCTGGCGGAACCAGCGCCTGCTGGAAGCGCTGCAGACGGCCCTCGTGATTGATGAAGGTGCCCTCCATTTCGAGAAAGGTCGTGATCGGAAGAATGACGTCGGCGTTCCGCGCCGCCTCCGACTGGTAGCTTCCCAGATAGAGGAAGAACCCGGATCCGGCCGCGAAGTCCTCTGGCACGTCGTCCAGCCGGTCTCCCGCGACGACCAGCGTCGCACCTGCCGCCACCTGCGGTAGCTCGGCTGTCTCCCGGAATCCGAACAGCTCGGCAGCCGCTGCGTTCGGCGCACGCTCGGCCCGCAGCTTCAGTTTCGGGAATCCTTCCAGCTGCGCTTCGTGGCCCCGCGCGAGACGGTAGCTGCCCCCGCTGATTCCCATCGCGTCCAGCAGCGCGCGGACCGCGGCGATCGATTCGGTGGACTCGAACGGGGAGACGAGCGCGACACGAGAGCGCCTCTCCCCAGTGCACCGCCGCGAGCTCTCCGTCCCGTCGGATGAGCGGCAGATCGACGCGGGCACCCCGGTTGGCCATCACCAGGTGTTTCCGTCCGAAGTCGCACATCCAGTAGGAGTTGACCTCGGCATTGTAACGGGGCTTGACCCGGACGACCTGGTTCTCCTTCGCCCCGATCTCGATGTTGCAGCCGTTCGAGCATCCGGGACAGACTCCCGGCGCCGAGTCCATGTCCCAGGCGCGGGCCTTGAACAGATAGTCCTCGTGAACCAGGGCTCCCACCGGGCAGACGTCTACGATGTTGCCCCGAAACTCGTTGTCCAGGTCCTTCCCCGGAAAAGTGTCGATGTAGGCCTTGTGCCCTCTCTGCGCGACGATCA
>JARRPA010000064.1:0-7530 GCA_037383305.1 Gemmatimonadota bacterium
CTCGACGAGGGAGAGAGCGTGGCGATCGACGGCGTCTGCCATACCGTGTTCGGCGTGAATGAGGTCGAGCAGAGTTTCGTCTTCGAGTCGATCCACGCGCCCCGGATCGGCGTCCTCGGCAGCGAACAGAAGCAGCGGCGCCTCACCGACACTTCGGGCGAGTCGTGACGTCGCCGGTAGTCGCGCACCACTGTCGAGCACGACCCGCAGCGGTACGCGGTTCCGGGCCGGCAGATCCCTGACGGTGAGCAAGGGATCGTCGACGCCGGCCGTGCCCGATCCGATCAGGATGGCGTCAGAAGCCGCCCGAAGACGCATGACCTCGCGTCCCGCCTCCGGTCCCGTGATGGCGCTTCTCGCTCCCGCCCGGCGGGCGATCCGGCCGTCGAGCGAGACCGCCAGTTTCAGAGCCACGAACGGCTCTCCCGTAACGTGCCACCAGAGAAACGGAGCGTTCGCGCGGGCCGACTCCAGCGCCAGCAGACCCGTCTCCACCTCGATGCCAGCCATCCGCAGCGCTTCCATTCCGCCCGTCGCCTCCGGATTCGGGTCCCGGCTCGCGACCAGGACGCGCCGGATTCCGGCCTCGAGGATCGCCCGGGTGCAGGGCGGTGTCTTTCCCTCGTGCGCACACGGTTCGAGAGTCACGTAGAGTGTCCCTCCTTCGGTGGCCCGACCGGCCCGGGCGATCGCTTCGATCTCGGCGTGCGGACCTCCAAATCGCCCGTGGTATCCCTCGCCGACGATCTCGCCGTCCTCGTCGACGATCACCGCTCCGACGCGCGGATTGGGCTCGACGCGACCGACGCCCCGAAGCGACAATTCGACGGCTCTTCGCATCCGGCTGACATCTTCCGGTTCGAATTTCGTCACGTGGATCGGGTCACCTCGACCGGATGAGCTGGACCGTGCCGTCGCCTTCCACGATCTCGCCGCACGCGAATCCGCCCGCCGAATCGACGGCCGGATCCGACAGCACCCCCTCAAGACTCTCTGCCGGCACGACCACGATCATGCCGACTCCCATGTTGAGAGTCTCGTAAAGGTCGGCGTCGGAGAGCCCGCTCTCTTCGGCCAGCAGATCGAAAAGCCGGGGGCGGGTCCAGCTGTCGAGGTCCACGACGGCGTCACAGTCCGAAGGCAGCACCCGGGAGAGGTTTCCCGGGATGCCACCGCCCGTGATGTGAGCCAGCGCACGGACGCAACCGGCCTCGAGCACACCTCGCAACGGCTGCAGGTACGACCGGTGAACGCGCAGCAGGGTCTCGCCGACAATCGCGCCATCCAGGCCGGGCCATGGATCGTCGACATCGAGTCCGAGACGGTCGAAGACCACCTTTCGGGCGAGACTGTACCCGTTGGTATGCAAGCCCGTCGAGGGAAGTCCGACCAGACGGTCGCCCGGGCGGACCTCTGCCTTTCCCGGGAGGTCGAACACTCGCCGTCCTACGATGAACCCGGCGAGATCGTACTCTCCCGGCGCGTACATTCCCGGCATCTCGGCCGTCTCTCCGCCGAGGAGGGCACATCCATTGCGTCGACACCCTCGCGCCACGCCTTCGATCACCTGGTAGGCGACATCCTCGTCCAGCTTCCCGCAGGCGAAGTAGTCCAGGAAGAAGAGAGGCTCGGCTCCTTCGGCCAGGATATCGTTCACGCAGTGATTGACCAGATCTTCGCCGACCGTGTCGTGAATGCCTGTACGGGAAGCGATCAGCACTTTGGTGCCCACTCCATCCGCGCTCGCTACGAGCTCGGAGGCCTCGGGAAGTCGGAATCGCCCGCCGAAGGATCCGAACTCTCCACCGGTGGAAGCGGTTCTCGTGCCCGCGACCAGCTCGCCCAACCGTCGCGTAAGGCTTTCGGCGGCACGAAGATCCACACCGGCATCCCGATACGTGATCGGCCCGGCATCGCCGGCCGATCGCTCGTCCGGGCTCACGACTCCTCCTCTTCGCCTTCGCGGACCATTCTCTCCGGCGCGGACAGACCGAGAAGCGAGAGCCCCTGCCGCAACGTCACCCGAACCGCGTTCGCCAGGCCGAGTCGCGCATCCCTCGCCGGGCCCTCGGCCAGCACCCTCTTCTGCGGGTCCAGGTTCCCCTCGTGATACCACCCATTGACCGCTCCTGCGAGATGCTCCAGATACTGGCACACCTGGTACGGCGCCCGCGCCCGAGCCGCCGTCGCAACCGTCTCCGGAAACCGCAGAACGGCTTTCGCGACCTCCCGCTCCGCCGGCAGGTCGAGCGGCGCGAACCCCGCTGCCGGTACGATGTGCCGGGCCGGGACGATGCCCGCCCGCTCGAAGATCCTGCACATGCGGGCGTGAGCGTACTGCACCTTGTAGACGGGATTCTTTTCGGATGTGTCCAGCGCGAGATCCAGGTCGAAGGTCATCGGAACCTCCGCACGTCGCATCAGAAAGAAATATCGTGCGACATCCGCACCCGTCTCCTCCACGAGCTCACGAAGCGTCACGAACGTGCCGGCTCGCTTGCTCATCTTCACCTCTTCACCTCCGCGCATGACCGTGACCAGCTGGATGATGATGACCTCCAGAAAATCCGGATCCACGCCCGCCGCCTGGAGCGCCGCTTTCATCCGTCCTACGTGGCCGTGATGATCCGCGCCCCACACGTCGATGGAGCGATCGAAAGATCGAGCTCGCTTCTCCAGGTGATACGCGATGTCGGAAACGAAATAGGTATGACCCATCCCCCTTCACGAGGACACGGTCCTTCTCGTCGCCGAACGCCGAGGTGCGAAGCCAGAGCGCCCCCTCCTCGCGATAGGCGGCTCCGGATCGCTCCAGTCGCTCCAGCAGATCCGGCACATCTCCGCCTGCGAAAAGGCGGCTCTCGGCGAACCAGTTGTCGAATCGCACCCCGAATTCGCGCAGGTCTTCCTCCTGCTCGTCGCGCAGGATCTCGGCGGCTCTGCCGGACAGACGCGCGATTCGGGCCGAATCTCCTGACGCTCCCGGTTCTTTGTCGGGCGGCGGGGCGCCGGGCACCGGCATCAACTCTTCGGTGCCGGGTTCGGTTGCGATCCGCTCTGCGATCGCAGCCAGATACTCTCCCTTGTATCCGCCTTCCGGTATCTCCGTGAATTCACCGCGAGCCCGGCGCAGACGAGCGTCGACCGACCGGCCCAGAAGTTCGATCTGACGACCTGCATCGTTGACGTAGAACTCTCGCTCCACCGAGTGGCCGGTCCACTCGAGCAGCGCGGCCACCGAGTCCCCGATCGCGGCCCCACGCCCATGGGCGACATGAAGAGGCCCGGTGGGGTTCGCGGAGACGAACTCGACGTTGATCCTCTCGGGCGTCGCCGATTCGGAGCGACCCCACGCTTCGTCCGCCGGGACCACTTCGGAGAGGCTCTCCCACAGAAATTCGTCCTCGAGACGGAAATTCAGGAATCCCGGGCCCGCTACATCCACCTCCGCGATGCCGTGTTGCCCGCTCGGCAGCCGGGTCGCGAGATCCAGAGCGATCTCCCGCGGCGGTCGTTGAAGCGATCCCGCAAGAACGAGCGCCGCATTGGTGGTGAGATCTCCGTGCGTCGGATCGCCCGGCCGCTCGAGGCGAGGTACGAAATCGCCCGGAGCCCCCAGATCTTCGAGCGCCGACTTGAGGGCGCGACGCAGAGCCTCGGGAGCGTGGATTTCCCGTTCAGGCGTCGTCATGCCCACCAGCCGCGGCTTCTTTCGATCCGGCCCCTTTCCCCTTGTCGCCGTCTGCGGATCCGCTCTCCTTCCCGGACGCACTCGACCCGTCCGTTTCGCGGTTGGAAGCGGACGACCCGCTGCTGCCGTAGTCGGTCGCGTAGAAACCGGGACCCTTGAACACGAGCCCACCACCGGCAGAAATCAGGCGGCGCACACTGCCCCCGCACTCGGGACATGTGCGGATCGGATCGTCGCTGATGCGCTGAAATCGCTCGAACGAGATCCCGCAGCCATCGCATTCATATTCGTATGTAGGCATCGGTGTCCCTCTATCCGTTGACTTTCTGGCGATCCGCGTTCAGGCCTGGAACGTACCCCATTCACTCCTCAGCACTTCGCTGATCTCTCCGAGCGTGGCCCTGACCTTCACCGCTTCCACGATGGCGGGAACCACGTTCCCGGGCGCGATCGCGGCCTCCTCCACCTTTTTCAGAGCGGACGCCACGACCTCCGAGTCGCGGGCGGCGCGCACCGCCGACAGTCGTTCGGCCTGGGCGCGACCCAGCTTCGCAAAATCGGGCTGCTCCAGCCGCGGGGAATCTGCCGGTTCCCGATAGCAGTTCACGCCCACGACCCTCCGTTCTCCGCTCTCCAGCTCCAGCTGCCAGCGATACGCCGCCTGATGAATCTCCTCGCTCATGAACGCGATGGCCCCAACGACGTCGCCCAGCTCGTCCAGCTGATCGAGGTAGCGCCTCGCTTCCATTTCGAGCGTGTCGGTGAGCGCCTCCACGTACCACGACCCTCCGAGCGGATCCGCCGTGTCCGCGACTCCTGATTCCTCGGCGACGACCTGCTGTGTCCGCAGCGCCAGCTTCGCCGCTTCCTCCGTCGGAAGGGAGAGCGCTTCATCGTAACCGTTCGTGTGCAGCGACTGGGTGCCGCCGAGGACGGCGGCCAGCGCCTGAACGGTAACGCGCACGACGTTGTTCTGCGGTTGCTGGGCGGTCAGGGTCGATCCACCGGTCTGCGTATGGAACCGGAGTCGGGCGCTCCGGTCGGACGCCCCGAACTCGGTCCGCATCATCCGCGCCCAGAGTCGTCTCGCGGCCCGGAACTTCGCCACCTCCTCCAGGAGATCGTTGTGCGCGGCGAAAAAGAAGCTCAGCCGGGGAGCGAACTCCTCGAGATCGAGGCCTCGGGCCAGCGCCCCCCGCACGTACTCCCTGGCATTGCCGAGCGTGAAAGCGATCTCCTGAATCGCCGTGCAGCCCGCTTCGCGCATGTGATAGCCGCTGATCGAGATGCTGTTCCAGCGTGGCACCTCGGCCGCGCAGAACTCGAAGATGTCGGTCACCAACCGGAGGCTGGGCTCCACCGGATAGATGTACGTGCCGCGCGCAATGAACTCCTTGAGAATATCGTTCTGAACGGTCCCGGAAAGCTTGTCTCTCCCGATCCCGCGCATGTCCGCCAGTGCGACGTACATCGCGAGGAGCACCGCGGCCGTGGCGTTGATCGTCATCGACGTGCTGACCGAGTCGAGGGGAATCCGGTCGAACAGGACTTCCATGTCGTCGAGCGTGTCGATCGCGACGCCCACGCGGCCGACCTCTCCCTCCGCACGCGGGTCATCGGAATCGAGCCCCATCTGCGTGGGGAGATCGAATGCCACCGACAGGCCCGTCTGCCCGCGTTCCAGGAGATATCGGAATCGGGCGTTGGTCTCCTCTGCGGTTCCGAATCCCGCATACTGGCGCATCGTCCAGCGACGCCCGCGATACATGTCCGGGTACACGCCCCGGGTGAAGGGAAAACTGCCCGGGAGTCCCAGATCCACCGCCGGGTCGAAGTCCGCGTCCGTCTGGTCGTACACGCCGCGAACCTCGATGCCGGAAGGCGTCGTAAATTCTGCACGCGGTTCGCTGTTGTCCATTCCCACGGCCTCCCGCTACTCGATGACCACGAGAAGATCGCCCCGGTCCACGGTCATCCCGGGCTCGCTGTGGATCTCCCGGACCGTACCCGACGTCTCCGCACGCAGCTCATTCTCCATCTTCATGGCCTCCATTACCACCAGGCCGTCACCGGCCTCCACCGGCTGTCCTACCTCGGCCTCGACTTTCACGATCAGGCCGGGCATCGGCGCTCTCACTTCCGTCCGCGCCTGCGACGGGGCCGCGGTCGCCGCCAGGCTGCGAATGTGACGTTCGCGCTCGTCCTCGACTTTCACTTCGAAGGCCCGACCCTCGAGCTCGATGAGCCAACCTTCCTCGACTCTCCTTCCGAACAGCGCTACCGAACGATCCTCCAGCCGGAGATGCCTGCGGTCCGTACCGGGGAGGCTGGAGAGCTCCGCGGGGACGATCTTCCCCTCGAGATGAAGGGCGCCGTCGTCGCATTCGATGGGCCGCTCACGTCCATCCACCGTCACGAAGTACTTCACCTGGCCCCCTCGTCCACGTAGCTCGCCGATCCCTTTCGCTCCAGCCACACCAGTGTCTCCACGTGCGCCGTCTGAGGAAAGGCATCGAATCCTCTCACTTCGACGGGGTGCCAGACCGGTGAGAGTCGTGCGAGGTCACGGCCGAGGGTCGCCGGGTCGCAGCTCACATACGCCAGACGTCGCGGCGCTGGCGCGGCCACGAGGGAATTCGCGACTGCATTCGTCAGGCCCGCGCGCGGCGGATTCACGACGATGATCTCCGCATCCGCGAAGCTGTCGGGAACCGACTCCACGCGCTCCGCACGAAACTCGATGTGGAGCCCCTCGGCCGCCGCCGCGCGGATACCCGACAGAACCGACTCGGCGTCCGACTCGACGGCTGTCACCCTCGCACCCTCCCGTGCCCAGCGAATCGCACGGGCTCCCACGCCGGCGTAGAGATCCGCGATACGCCGATCACTCCGCGGGCCCACCCAATCGTCCAAGGTCCGATCCATCCGTCGGGAGACGGCCCGGTTCACCTGGAGAAACGAGTCCGGCTCCAGCTCGAATCGCGTGCC
Source organism: Gemmatimonadota bacterium (assembly GCA_037383305.1). GTDB lineage: Bacteria > Gemmatimonadota > Gemmatimonadetes > Palauibacterales > Palauibacteraceae > Carthagonibacter. Next base: position 6,680 of record JARRPA010000064.1, read on the forward strand.
CTGCCAACGATCCGCGAGGCGGCGCGATCCCGCGAGCACGTTGCGCGCGCCATCATCGCACGTATGAACGTAGGACGTGAGCGACCTGACCGCCGAGGCGATCGCTTTCGGGTCTCCGTCGGCTCCGGATGTCCCCCCGCGGACATGCAGACCCGTATCGCCTCCGTCCGCGCAGCGCAGGGTCACCTTCAGATCCTTGCCGGCGGGCAGCCGCTCGGCATTCACTCCCCAATGTCTGCGAATCTCACGGAGGGCCTTCCGTACCGGCTCTTCAGCGAGCGGGCAGTCATGGACGTCGAGCACGGAAGCGGGATCGAGCCGTTCCCGATAGCCCATCCTCACGTCACCCGGTGTTCGACGCATGGTGAACGTCAGCCGATTCCGGTACTCGAATTCCCTGCCCGCCGCGGAGATGGCAGGAACTTCAACCTCCAGACCCCCGATGCGTCGAAGAGCGTCCTCGATGATGGTCTGCTTCGCCCTCCTCTGGTGGTCGATCTCGAGGTGCTGCAGCGCGCAGCCGCCGCAACGAGCGTACAGAGGACAGGGAGGCTCACGACGGCCGGGACCCGGGTGCCGGATCTCGACCAGCTCCGCTCGCGCCCAGCGCTTGCGAGCCGCAGTGATCCGCACTCGAACTCTGTCACCGGGTGCGGTGCGCGGCACGAATACGACCCTTCCTTCCGAGTCCCGTCCCACACCGGCGCCCCCCGCGGCAATGGACGTGATCTCGAGATCCAGGCGCGCCTCAGCCTCGGACCGGGCATCAGGCTCGATCGCTCTCACCTCGGATCGAATGCCTGTTGCCATGCGGTCCGCTCCCGGACCGGGGACTCGCCGCCGTCGTCCGC
>JARRPA010000065.1:0-7499 GCA_037383305.1 Gemmatimonadota bacterium
GGGCCCGTTCCCGGCGCCTGACCACATCACCTCATCGCGCAGATTCTCCCTGAGCTCCGGATGGCGCGAAGCGAGGTAGCTGCCCATCGCCACTGCGGCGAGCACGTTGCCGGCCACGATGGCCCACCACGCGAGCTGTTCGAGGATCCACTCCCCGAGAAGAGCGGCAAGAAAGACCACGAAGGTCTCGAACACCACGAAGAGCACGATCATCCCGAAGTAGAGCGGAGGGAATCGGTCGGCGAGCGCCAGAAGAGCCGCGACGACGATCCCGATGAACGTGAAGGCGGCCACGTGATACACGGAGTATCCGATCACCGTACCGGCCGACACGACCACGGCGTCGGAAGCAGCCGCCCCGTAGAGCATGGCCGATCCGAGAGCGGCCGGCGTGAAGAAGGCCCGACCCACGATGAGGTCGATCACCAGGAACCACACGGCGACAGTCGTGGCACCGATCAGTCCCGCGATCACTCCCTCCCGGACGACGGCCCGGGCCGCGGACTCGCTGGTCGAGCCGGCCAATTCGGTCGCCCCCGTTCCAGCGACCCGTCGGAGGTACGACATGATCACGATGCCGGCGAGAATGTTGCCCGCGAACGCGACCGGCCACGCGGGAGCATCGACGATCCTCGCTCCGGACATGATCAGCGCCAGGTAGAAGAGCAGAGTGTTCGCGAAAAGTCCGTACACCGCTCCGACCAGCACCGAACGGGGAAGGGGGGTGACCTCGGTCAGGACGCAGGCGAGCACGCCCAGCATCACGAATGCCGTGAGGTGAACGACGGTGAGCAGACCGTAACGCACCACGGTGATCTGGGCCGGGTCCGTCCCGAACAGTCCCCCGGCCAGAAATGCGGCCGTCGCCAGCGGCTCTCCGCGCAGAGCGTCTATCAACAGGTAGAAGAGGAGAAGAAACACACCGCCGGCAAGGCCCGCGGCCGCTCCTGATACCAGGCATCGTCGATCGTCGCTCACGTGCTTCTCCAGTTCCCGTTCTCTGTTCGCGCCCGTCGGCTCGTCACGTCGTCCGACGGCAAAGATAACAGGAAGAGGCCGGGCGGCATGCGCGGTATCGCGGTTCGGCGCCTCCGGGGGGCACGCTTCACCGATCCGGCCGCGCTCTCCCGCTGCCTCAACCCCGGACCAGCGTCAGGTTCAGCTTCGCCGGGTCTTCCGTTCCATTGTCGTCGAAATCCCACTCGGTGTCGGCCCCGGACAACTGAAGCGTGTTCCCGTTCAGGTCGATGTCGAACTGCCAGACCCCCTGAATGTCTCCGTCGCCGAAGTCCAGCGTCAGGACGTCGGTCGCCCCCCAATCGCCGTTGCCGAATTCGGTTGGTTCGCCGGGAATGCCGACGCTCAGCCCGAAGCCTCCATCCGCCTCGAGAACCAGCCGGCCGTTCGCGCCCTGAGAGATGAGCTCCACGACATTGGCGGGATTGGCTACGCTCGTGAGTTGGATTGCCGTTGCGTCCCACGTTCCTACGAGGCCCTCACTTACCGGGCCTGTCGAAGAATCATCATCCCCGCAGGAGGCGACGAGCAGAACTGAAAGCAAGATCCGGAGCCCATGTGAAGTGCGATGCACGATCTCCTCCATCCCGGATTGAAACCGGGTGTTGGCGAGGGGAGGCGCCCGTTACGCCCGCGCGTCGTCACCACGGAAAATATACTCGCTGCGATTCGCCGATGCACCGAGCGGGAGCGCACCGACGGCAGGGTGATTTCTTCACGGCGTGTGGCAATCGTCGGTGAGACATTCGGCTCAGCGACGGGGCCGCCTCGCACCGGGCGCCGCCAGCAGAAACAGCAACGGGGCGAGCAGGGTGATGCCCCGCCCGCCCCATGCGCAGGCTCTCAGCGGATCCGCGAGCCTTCGTACGCCTCCCGGCTCAGAGCTCGCCAGCGTTGGCAGCCGCGATCATGTCGTCGTTCGCGTAGATTCCGAGTTCGACCCGCCGGTTCTTGTTCTGGCCTTCCGGCGTGTCGTTCGAGTACTTCGGCTGCGTTGAACCGTACCCCCTGGTCTGAAGCCGGCTGCGCGCGACCCCCTGGCTCGCCAGATAGGACGCGACCGCTTCGGCGCGACGCTCCGAAAGCGGCTGGTTGATCGCGTCGGTGCCCGTGTTGTCGGTGTGCCCTTCTACCAGGATGTTCGTGTCCGAGTAGTCGGGCTTGGTGAACACGGTCGCGGACGCCGCGAGATCGTTCTTTGCGGTCGAGCTCAATTCAGCCGAGTTGATCTTGAACATCACGCTCGAGTCGAAGGTCATGTTGATTCCCTCGCCGACCCGCTTCACCTCGGCTGTCGGAACCGCCTGGTTCAGTTCCTTGGCCTGCTCGTCCATGTTCTTGCCGATCAGGTTCCCGGCGACTCCGCCGACGGCGGCGCCCGCGAGAACCCCCCAGACGCTTCCGCCCGAGACGGCGGCGCCGACCGCAGCGCCTGCGCCCGCGCCGATCAGCGTTCCCGTGCCCTGTTTCGTCGCGCACGCCGAGGTCGTGCCGACCAGCGCCACGGCTCCCACCAGCACGAGTGTCTTCCTGAATCTCATCTGTCTGCCTCTCTGAATACGGTTTCGGTCCGTCTCCTTCGCGCGATCGCCCGTGAGCCTACTGGCAGACGAGCGCCGAGAACATGTCCATCTGCGGGTTCTTCCAACCGAATGCGAGCGCCTTGGTCACGTCGGCGCAGACCATCGCCGTCTCCTGCGACGTCATGGCCGCGCGCAACTCCTGGGCATTCGTCGTACCGTACTTGTCCTGCATCATGTTGAGCGATCCCTCGGCCCGGATCTGATACATTTCCGCGTTCGAGACTCCCATTCCGGTGGCCTTGCTGTACGCCTGGTCCGCCGCCGCGTAATCGCCTTCCTGGGTGGCCCAGTCCCCCTCGATGATCACGTAGGTCGGATTGGCCGGATCGAGCTCGATCGCCTTGTCCAGATACTGGTGCGCTTCGGCCGTCTTGCCGGCGCTGTAGTACATCTGGCCGACGTGGGCGTACAGCGTGGCTCGCTCCTCCACGTGTACGTTGGTGTCGGCGGTGCGAATGACCAGGTTGTAGTCGGCCTCCGCGAGGTCCATCTGGCCCTTCGCCTCGTACGCCGTCGCCCTCTCGAACAGCGCGAACAGGTGGAGGTCATCCTCGGCCAGCACCTGGTTCGCAGCCGCGATCGCCTCGTCGTGACGGCCCAGGTTGTTCAACGCGTGCGCACGACCGGTCTGAATCTCCATCCGCTCGTCTTTGCCATCGCACTCGCCGACGATCGCGTCGAACGCCGCAAGCGCGGCCGCGTAATCTCCCGCCTCGTTCAGCATGTTGGCCGCGGCGATCGCGTCGTCGCAGTCGTTCGCCGGCGTGGGTGACACGGGAGTCGCCGCCGCCGCGGTCCCGACGACGAACAGCGCCGCGACGAAGGCCGCACCGAGCGACCGGCGAAGGGGGCTCCAGCGAAGGTATCTCTCCGCGCTCTCGACACTACGAGTTCTCATCCTTCACCTCTCTTGGGAATCCGCTCTCCTGGTCCGCGCATCGAGTCGGGCCAGCAACGAGAATCGGCAGCCGCAGCCGGTTCTCGGTACGTAGAGGAACAGAATGCACGGGGTCTTCCAGATTAAACAATTGGACTTTAGGGAAGGGGGCGAAAGAGCGGCGCCCGGCTCGAAAGGCGCCGGGCCCGGTCACCAGGTCGCTCGGAGCACCTTCCCGTGCCCGGAGACCGGGACCGGTTCGCCGTCCCGCCAGGCCAGGGCTCCGTTCACCCACACCCGGCGCATTCCTTCTGCGAGACGGTGCGGGTGCTCGAAGTCGGCGACGGCCCGGATCTCGCTCGGATCGAACGCGAGAATGTCGGCCGCGTACCCCTCTCGCAGCAGTCCCCGCGGCGGGTCCGTTATCGTCGCGTCGTCGAGTCGATAGATGCCCGCCGTAGCGCCCGACATCTTGCGCACCGCCTCCTCGAGAGCGAGGCGTCCGTCCGCGATGACGAGAGTCTCGATGACCCGCGCGAAGGAGCCATATCCCCGCGGGTGCTGCATGGTCGGGCTCCCGTCGGAGGAGATGACGACGGACGGGTCCGCGACCAGGGTTCGCATCACCTGTTCGTCCATCACGAAATAGGCGGCCGAGGCGCCCTCCGGCCCGAGTTCGATGAGGATCTCCTCGAAGGGCAGTTCCCGCTCCCGTGCGACCTCGGCCAGGGTGCGCCCCGCATACGGACCCGTGCCGAAGAGCGTCGCATCCGGACCGTTGCGGCTCTGAATCCGGTGCCGAAGGTGCCGGGCCAGATCCGGCCGTCGATCGCGAACCACCGAGGCGTAGTCGTTCGGTGGCCGCGACCATTCGGGAAAGAGGATCGAGAGACCGGTGAAGCTCGCGGTGTACGGGTACACGTCGGCTGTCACCTCGATTCCTTCGGCACGCGCGTCCGACAGGGTGAGGAGCAGTCTTCGCGCTGCCGAAGTATCGTCTTCGAGCACGATCTTCATGTGGGACACGTGCACGCGTGCTCCGGAGCGGCGGCCCTGCTCGATGAGCTCGGCGAGTGACGCGTCCATCTGATCCGCGTCTTCGCTCCGCAGGTGGCTCGAGATCACGGCGTGCGCCTCCGCCACCGGGCCCGCGATCGCCGCGAGCTCGTCGATCCCGGATCGAGAGCCCGGATCGTATTCCAGCCCGGTCGAAAGACCGTAGGCTCCCTCCGCCAGTCCTTCGGAAACGAGCGTGGACATCCGTACGAGCCCCTCCGACCCGGGGTCTCCGAACCCGACGCCCGACTCCCTCCTGACGGTGTTGTGACCGACGAGGAACGCGAGATTGACGCCGGGTCGGGCGGAATCCGCCGCCGCCAGCTGCGCCGGCAGGGATGCGACTTCGGGGCTGCTCCCATCCTGACCGAGCACGATCGTGGTCACACCCATCGCGAGAAAGTTGTGAAATGCGGGATCACCCGCTGGATCGCCGTGGGCGTGGGCGTCGATGAACCCCGGAGTCACGACGAGACCTGATGCGTCGAAGCGGTCCCGCACCTGGAGAGTGTCCGTATCCACGGTCCCGACGAAGCTGATCCGGCCGCCGTCTACGAGCAGGTCCGCCACCCGAGGGGGCGTGCCGGTGCCGTCGATCAATCGTCCGGCGTGGATGAGCAGATCGTGGACGAAACGATCCGACAGCGCTTCGGATCCGGATCCGGTCGTCGAAGCCCCTCTCGCGCCCGATGTATCGGGCGAGCCGCAGGCCAGGGCAACGAGCGGCACGAGCGCCGCGAACAGCGCCGGCCGCACGCCTGGCACTCGTCCCACGTTCAGCGGAAAGCGGTCGAGCCCGCCGATCTCGATCTCGAGATCAGAGCCTGAAGATCTTGCTGACTGCGAGTACGACGACGGCCGCCGCCCCCAGCGCTGCCGCTACGAGGAGAGTGTCGATCGCATCGCGTTCTTCCAGCGACTCTTCGATCACTTCCACATCGATCTCGGGTGGATCTGCGTCGCGTGCGGCGCCGGGCGCCTGGTCCTTGTGCGACGAGCAGTAGAGCGAGCCCTCGCCCGCCGATCGCTTGCATCGCGATCCCGACTTCGTTCTGCCTAGACATTGCGCCATGTAACACCTCCCGTTTCCGCAATCTACGCACTCGACCTCCGCGAGGATTCATCCGGTGGACTGCGGCCCCGTCGTGGGAAGGACGACAGCCGCGGCCCCGGACGATCCCGAGGGCAGTTCGAGTGAGGCAACCATAAGCATTCTGCGCCTTCCGGGCACCGCCACCGCAACCCGGCGCGTGTCCCTGCCATCTCCTACCGGAACGTCGGCCGGTGACACCGAAAGGCCGACACCCAGCGCCTTGAGGCATGCCTCCTTTCTCGTCCAGCGATCGAGCAGAAAGCGGTCGCGTGCGTGGGGCGGCAGGCGGTGCCATGCGGCCCGTTCCGATGCCGTCAGGTACTCCCTAACGAAGGCACCCGCCTCGGGTACCGCCCGGACGACCTCCAGATCCACGCCGATATCGACATCCGTTCCTACCCCGATCAGCAGTTCACCGGCGGAGTGCGACAGGTTGAAGGGCAGAGAATCCCCTCTGAGCCGCGGCTTACCTTCGGGTCCACTCACGATCTCGGACTCCTCCACCGGCCGTCCGAGCCGTCGCGACAGCAGATCGAAAAGCAGCGATCGGGCTCGGGTCCGGCGTCGAATCGAATCGGTCTCGAAGCCGGCGGACTCCGCCGGTTCCCCGTCTCGGACCGGGTGCCCGGCGTCCAGGTCGATCCACCAGACCTCCAGCTCCGCGGGAAGATCGTGTTCGATGGCCCGGATGACGGAATCTGGCATCTGTCCGGCCTCTCGATGAAAACGCCGATGGACCGCGTCACGGTCCGGTTCTGTTCTGGCCGCGATCTTGCGCGATTACGAATCGATCGCTCCCGTGGAAGGGAATCTAAACCGTCCCCGATCGCTCTCGCGCGCTGCGGGTTCGACTCGGGTACACCGAGAACGCGGACCCGAGCCAGGCCAGACGCTTGAAACGACTGCTGCACGAGTGCTTCTCCGAGCAGGCGCGAAGAATGCCGGATGCCATCGCCGTCCGCCACGGAAGCCAGACGATCAGCTGGGGAGAGCTCGAAGCGAGAGCCAGCCGGATCGCCGGTTCGCTCGTCGCCCGGGGCATCGGAACACGATCCGTGGTCGGGCTGCACATGGAGCGATCGATCGACCAGGTGTCCGCGCAGCTCGGAATCCTCAAGTCCGGCGCCGCCGTGCTGCCGCTTCCTCCCGCCTATCCGCAGGCCCGCCAGGCGCGGATTCTCGACTTCGCGGCGCCCAGTCTCGTGATCGACGCCGAGGACAGCCCACTGGGCCACCGGTCCGGCCCGGCGGTCCTGACCGTCGAGAGCCTGCTTTCGGGTCCCCGGGAGGTCACCGGGAGCGCGGAACTCACGAATCTGGATGAGGAAACGATCGCGTTCGTGCTTTCGTCGTCCGGCTCCACCGGACGGCCCAAGCTGATCGCGCGCAGTCACCGTTCCTTCTTCCACCGGCTCACGTGGACCTGGGATCGACACCCATATCGAGAGGGCGAGGTCTGTTGCCAGAAGGCGCACATGACGACCACCCACTCGATCTACGAGCTGTTCGAACCGCTCCTTACGGGGGTCGAGACTGTGATCGTACCCGACCCCGAGGTCCGCGAACTCGAGCGCTTCTGGGAGGTGATTCGCGAAGCCGGGGTGACGCGGCTGCTGATCGTGCCCACACCCCTTCGGGCGAGCCTCGCGATGCCCGACTTCGAGCCGCCGCCCCTCGAAGTCGTCGTGATCATGGGCGAGTATGTCTCCCCGCGGCTGGCGGGCGAGACACTGCGGCGATTTCCGGAGAGCACCCGGATCTACTCGATCTACGGGAGCACCGAGGCGAGTTCGACGCTCGTGTGCGACCTCCGGGAGCTTTACCACGACGGGGAGGACCTTCCTCTCGGGACTCCGATCTCGGCCGACACGCG
>JARRPA010000066.1:0-24419 GCA_037383305.1 Gemmatimonadota bacterium
CCTCCGCAGGCGTCTCGGGCGGAGGATTGTACAGCCTGCGCGCGGCCTCTCCGAGCGTCTTCACGAACGCTTCCTCCACCTCGGGCTCGTCCTGCGATCCACCCCGCTGGTCCCTCATGCCACCCACTCCTCGGCATAGTCCGCCAGTTCCACCCGGAGCTTCGCCCGCGCCCTGGACAGCTGAGCCTTGGATGTTCCCTCCGCGACTCCCAGTGCCCGCGCGATCTCCTGGTGGGTGTATCCTTCCACGTCGTGCATTACGAATACTCTCCGATATCCTTCCGGCAGCCCCGAAATCGCGGCATGCAGTCGGTCCCTCAGATCCGGTTCCGATCGATGTTCCACGCTCGCCGCTCCTCTCGCGTCGTCCAGATCCGCCTCCCGGTCCCGGATTCGCTTCACCTTCCTGAGCCCGTTCAGCACCACCGAAGTCGTGACCGAGTGCAGCCAGGTCGAGAGCGAGGCGTCTCCCCGGAATCCTTCGATCCGGTCGAAGGCCCGGACGAACGCGTCCTGTGTCAGGTCACGGGCGAGCGTATCGTCACCGGTCATTCGGTACGCGAGCCGGTAGACCCTCTCCACGTGCGCGTCGTACAGGGCCCGCTCTGCCGAGGGGTCGCCCTCCTTCACGCGCTGGACCAGCGAGTCTTCGTCCAATGGCTTCCAGGTTCAGTTCCGGTTGCGTCTCTCACCCTGTCGGACACAGGGTTCGGCGAAACGGTTTCGTCGGCCGTCCGGATCGGGCCGCGAACCGGCGGAAGATGACGGAAAGATCGCACCGGTATGCGGGTTGTCGCACCTCGGGGAGGCGGTTTGTCGGCCATCCCCGGGTTGCCTATCATTCACGACCCGACGACCGCCTCCGTCGGGCGGCCGCCTTCGACTGCGGCATGGTCCGGTTCCGGCACACGGGAGCGCGCACGATGTCACTGATTCACGAGCTCGAGGCATTGCAGGCCGAGAGGGGTCACCTCGACGGCGAGTCGCTGCGCGAACTGGCCCGTCGGATCGGCGAGCCTCTCTACAGGCTGCAGGAGATCGTCTCCTTTTATCCACACTTTCGAGAGGATCCACCCGCCGCCCGGACGTTTCACGTATGCCGCGACATGAGCTGCCACCTGGCCGGAGCCGACGGGCTGGCGGATCTCATTCGGGGCGCGCTGGGTGACGCCGACGTTGCCGACGTTGCCGTGATCGAGACCTCGTGCCTCGGCTGCTGCGAGCTGGCCCCGGCCGTACGGGTGAACGGACAGCCCGCCCACGCCTCGGACCCGGAGACGTTGTTGAGATCGACCGGCAACGGCGGCCCGCCTTCGTGGCGCGCCCCGGATCGCGTCTGGCGGGCCGATCCATACGCCGGCGATCGGGAAGCAGCGTACTCCACCTTCCGGCGTGTGCTCGACAGCGAAGATCTCGATGCGGCGCTGCAGAATGTCATCGCCGGTCTCGAGGAGGGTGAGCTGCGTGGAATGGGGGGCGCGGGGTTTCCCACGGGCCTGAAGTGGAAGATCGTGCGCGCCGAGGACGCGACGCCGAAGTACGTCGTCTGCAATGCGGACGAGAGCGAGCCGGGTACCTTCAAGGACCGCGTGATCCTCGAGCAGCTGCCGTACCTGGTAGTGGAGGGGATGCTGCTTGGCGGACTCACGGTCGGCGCGAGCCGGGGCATCATCTACCTGCGGCATGAGTACGCCGCGGCGCGCGAGGGGCATTGCTGGAGGCTCTCGAGGATCGTCGGGGAGAGCCGCGCAACAAGCCCCCGTTTCCCGGACAGCGGGGCCTGTTCGGGCAGCCGACTCTGATCAACAACGTGGAGACCTTCGCCTGGACGGTCAGCATTACCGCGCGAGGCTCGGAGTGGTGGAGGGACCAGGGAGTGAACGGGTGCGGGGGACTCAAGGCGATCGCCGTCTCGGGTCACGTGGAGCACCCGGGGGTCTACGAGATCCCGATGGGAACAACGGTCTCGGAACTGATCGAACTGGCGGGCGGGGTCAGCGAGGGGCGCGGATTGAAGGGATTCGCGCCCGGCGGCGCCTCATCGCATTTCCTTCCCGCCGAGTTGGCCGGCACGCCGATCGACTTCCAGGCGCTGGATGAAGCGGGCAGCATGATGGGCTCGGGAGCCCTCGTGGTCGTCGCGGAGGGCACCCCGATGCTCCCGCTCGCTGCGAACGTCGTGCGGTTCTTCCGCAACGAATCCTGCGGAAAGTGCGTTCCCTGTCGCGACGGCTCGCAGAAGTCCGTGCAGCTGCTGGAACAGGCGATGGCCGACGGCACACCGCTCGACTGGCAGACGATCGAGGCGCTCGAGTCACTCCTGGTGGAGACCTCGATCTGCGGCCTCGGCTACGTCGTTCTGAACCCCCTGATCTCGGCCGCGAAGCACTGGCCGCATGAGATTCCGGGCGCTCCATCCGCTGGCACGGCCACGACCCGCGAGGAGAACGCATGATCATCCGGCGGATCGTGGCCGGCTTCGGGGTGATCGTGATGCTGTTCGGCGCCTCGATCGTGGTTCGCCCCCGGAGCCTGCCCGCGTTCGCCGATTTCTTCCTCACCTCCACCGGGTTCTGGATCGCGGTGGCGCTCCGCCTGTCGATGGGTCTGCTGATCTGGAGCGTGGCCGGCTCTTCACGATCCCCGGCGGCTCTTCGTGTGCTCGGCGGTCTCATGGTGATCTCGGCATTCGTCCTTCCGCTCCTGGGTCTCGAAGGTCTGACGGCGATCGCGGAATGGGGCCGCGGGCTGTCTCCGTGGATCCTGCGTAACGTCGGCCTGTTCGCCGCGCTCATTGGAGCGTTCATCACATGGGCGGTATCGCCCCGGAGGTCGCAGGGATGAGTAATGTGGGCAGTCCGATGAAGACCGTGCAGCTGACGATCGACGGACGGGAGATCGAGGTCCCGGCCGGCTCGACGATCTGGGAGGCCGCTCGGACCGCGGGCATCGAGATCCCGGTCCTCTGCCACGACGAGCGGCTGCCTCCGGCAGGCGTCTGCCGCGTCTGCCTGGTGGACGTCGGAGAGAAGCGGCTCGCCGCCTCTTGCGTTCGCGAAGCCGCGGACGGGATGAACGTTACGACTTCGAATCCGAAGATCGAAGGGCTGAGGAAGGGGCTCGTCGAGCTCCTGCTCGCCGACTATCCCGAGGCGGCCGGGGGCGAAGATCGAAAGACCGAGTACGACGAACTTCGGACGCTGGCCGCGTCGTACGACGCCGACGCGGGCCGTTTTCCCGCCGGAAACGGAAGGCCGATCGATGGGTCCTCCAAGGTCATCCGGGTGGACCACCAGGCCTGCATCCTCTGCGACCGCTGCATCCGTGCCTGCGACGACGTCCAGGTGAACAACGTCATCGGGCGGACGGGGAAGGGCTACGCCACGCGGATCGGATTCGACCTCGACGATCCGATGGGCGTCTCCACTTGCGTGTCGTGCGGAGAATGTGAAAAGGCCTGCCCGACCGGTGCGCTGACCATCGCCTCGCTGTGGGGAGAGGGCAGTGTCGACGCGGGCGGCAAGTCCGTTGCCGCCGCAACAACTTCACTCAAGCCCGTCGATTCGGTATGTCCCTACTGTGGAGTGGGATGTGCGATCACCTACTACGTCGATGAGGTCGAGAACCGGGTCGTTTACGCCGATGGCAGGCAGAGCCCCGTCAACCACGAGCGACTGTGCGTGAAGGGGCGGTACGGCTTCGACTACGCCTCTCACCCGCAGCGCCTCACCCGGCCGCTCATCCGCAAGGACTCCGCCTATCCGAAGGGGCCGCTGTCCGCGGAAACCACTTCGTCGAACGGACGACGTCGCAAGCCGGGTGGACTCGTCGACTACGACGAGGTGATGCCCCACTTCCGCGAGGCGACCTGGGAGGAGGCGCTGGAGCTCGCCGGGCGCCGGCTCCGCGAGATCCGTGAGGAACACGGCGGAAGCGCCATGGCGGGATTCGGCAGCGCCAAGTGCTCGAACGAAGAGGCCTATCTGTTTCAGAAGCTGATCCGGGCCGGATTCGGCACGAACAACGTCGACCATTGCACCCGTCTTTGCCACGCGTCCTCCGTGGCCGCGCTGCTGGAGACGATCGGATCCGGCGCCGTGACCAACGTGTTCGCCGACGTCGAGAACGCGGAGGTGGCGCTGATCACCGGTTCGAACACCACGGCGAACCACCCGGTCGCGGCGACGTTCATGAAGCAGGCGGCCAAGTCGGGACGCACCCGACTGATCGTCGTCGAGCCGCGCCACATCGAGATGGCCGATCACGCCGAAGTCTTCCTCCAGATCCGGCCCGGCACGGACGTGGCCTGCTACAACGCATGGATGCACGTGTTGATCGAGGAAGACCTGCTCGACCGTGCGTTCATCGACACTCGCACCGAGGGCTTCGAGGAGCTGAAGGAGCTCGTGTCCCACTATCCACCCGAGGTAGCGGCGGAGATCTGCGGCGTGGATGCGCAGGACATCCGGCGCGCGGCTCGGCTGTTCGGCTCGGCCGGAACCGCGATCGTATTCTGGGGCATGGGGATCTCGCAGCACACGACCGGCACCGACAACGCACGCTGCCTCGTATCGCTGATGCTGATGACCGGAAACGTCGGCAAGCCGGGCACCGGACTGCATCCGCTGCGTGGCCAGAACAACGTGCAAGGCGCCTCGGATGCGGGGCTGATCCCGATCGTCTACCCCGATTATCAGAGCGTAACGGACCCTGAGATTCGCGCGAAGTTCGAGCAGGCCTGGGGTGCGGAGCTCGATCCGAACAGCGGACTCACGGTAGTCGAGATCATCGGCGGCGCGCTGAAGGGCGAGATCCGGGGAATGTACATGATGGGAGAGAATCCCTTCCTCTCCGACCCGAACACGAACAAGGTGCGCAAGGGACTGGCGAACCTGGAGTTCCTCGTCGTGCAGGACATCTTCCTCACCGAGACCGCCGAATTCGCGGATGTGATACTGCCCGCGACCTCGTTCTTTGAGAAGGAGGGCACCTACACGAACACGGACCGCCGTGTCCAGGTAGGCCGTAAGGCGCTGGATGCGCCCGGCGAGGCACGAGAGGACTGGCGGATCGTATGCGAACTCTCGACCGCATTCGGCTACCCGATGGCCTACGAGTCGCCGGCCGAGGTCTTCGCGGAGTTCACCTCGCTGGCGCCCTCCTACGCAGGCCTCACTTACGAGAACCTGGGACTCACCGGGAAGCTGTGGCCCTGCCCGGATCCCGACGCGGGAGATGGAATCCAGGTCCTGATGGGCGAGACCTTCCCGACGCCGAACGGGCTCGGGAAGTTCGTGCCCTGCGAGTTCGAGCCGGCGAAAGAGCTGCCAGACGAGGAGTTTCCTTTCGTACTCAACACGGGCCGGCTGCTCGAGCACTGGCACACGGGTACGATGACGCGGAGGTCGCGGGCGCTGCACGAGATCGCGCCGGCACCCGAAGTGGAGATGCACTCGCAGGATCTGGAATTTCTGGGGCTCGGCGACGGAGACCGGGTATCGGTCGCATCCCGGCGTGGGCAGATCACTCTCACGGCTCGGCGCTCGGACCGGCTGATCCCGGGCACCATCTTCATCCCATTCCACTTCAGGGAAGCCGCCGCCAACGTGCTCACGATCGACGAGCTGGACCCGTACGGCAAGATCCCGGAGTTCAAGTTCTGCGCGGTGAAGGTCGAGGCGGCGTCAGGGTAAGGCCGGCACGACCCAGATGTCGTGAAGCGAGCCGCCCGGCGTCGAGCGGGCGAAGGCCAGCTCGGAACCGTCCGGGGAGACTGCCGGTTCGCGCCCGCTCTCCGTGTCGGGCACCGGCTCCGCGGTACCGCCCTCGATGGGCAGTCGGTAGATGGCGCCGTCTCGACGAACGTAGAGGTAGCGACCGTCCGGAGACCACGCCGGATCCAGACCGTCTCCGATCACGCGTCCGTCCGTTCCATCGGGTCGAATGATCTCCACGGTGGTCGAGCCGAGCCCGTAGTCGATCGTTTCCTGCACGCAGGTCGGGGTGGGAGGAGCCGGCGGATCGATTCGGAGGTTCGCGCAGAGGCTGTTCGCCTCCCGCGTCCTCTCGAGGCGGGCAAACGCGATCCACTGCCCGTCGGGGCTCCAGGCGGGACTGACGCCATCTGTGGTGCCGGGAATCGGAGTCGATGACGCCTCGCCGATTGTCCAGCGTCTCAGCTCCAGGGCATCGCCGAATACGAGCTCTTCGGCGTTCGGGTTCCACGACGGCCGGAAAAAGAGCGTCCCGTCCTCCGCGTAGAGGCGATGCGCGGGAAAGTAATCCACGATCACGCGCCCCACGACCGGCTCGAATTCGGGCGGATTGACGGCGTCCGGGTCCTCGGTGAGGCCGGCCAGCCGAAACTCAAGTCCCGGTCCGTCGGTCAGTTCGCCGGCGTCGCCGGGCGCCCGGATCCGCAGGGCCATCTCGTCGAGCAGAGTAGTGGGAGGCGGCGTCGTGTCCGTCGGGGAGAGACAGAGCCAGCCGGCCTCCCCGCAGCCGGCCGGCGGCGGCAGCCGCAGCCGCTGCTGGAACGCGATCCGACCCGAAGCGGGATCCACGGCCGGCGCCGTCAGCGGCCGGCCTCCGGGCGCGTCTTCCGACTGGAGATCGGGGAAGACCAACTCCCGCGTTCCCCCCCGGCCGGGGATCGCGAATAGCGTGGGGAGGTTCGAAAAAGCTTCTTGCAGGTTCCCGCGGACGTAGTAGATCCGCGCTCCGTCGTTCGACCAGACGGGGGCGCGGTCGTCCCGCTGGTCGAAGGTGATGCGACGCACTTCGGTGAGGCCGGGGCCATCGCCCGGATCGTACGGTGCAGGTGCGTCTCTGCAGGCCTGGACCACGAAAGCCAGGCCCAGAAGAAACCACGTCGGACGCGAGTGACGGTTTCGCATACGCTCAGGCTATCACGAAATGAGCGAGTTGACGAACCGCTCCACGAGTGCTGCCGCCGCCCACGACAGGAGCGGTATCAAGAGGTACAACGAGAAGCGGGCCCAGGACGACGTCCCGATCGGCCAGTCCGGCACGTCGCGAACGAGGTCGCGATAGGCGAGCAGGTCGGCCAGGTATCCCGAGTCCTCACCCGTCTTTCGGTTCTTGAGGAAAGCATCCCGCCGCGCGAGTATTCGGGCATCCAGCCACTCCAGCTCGTCCGCCTTCGCCTGCCGGATCCGGGTGTGCACGCCCCGGAGCGGAAGCAGCAGGGCCGCACTGGCGACGACGAGTGTTGCCACTCCGAGGAAGAGGCCCAGCAGACCGAATCCGCTCTCCGTCACGACCATGAGTCCACTGATCGACACCCACCCGAGAATCAGCAGGGCATTGGTGAGTCCCTGACGCGTGAATGGATGGAGACCGCCGAGGTCGAGGAGATCCACCGACGAGAGGCCGGCGGAGATTCGCGACATTCGCGCCGAAATGGAGATGACTGCATAGATCAGGAGTAATGCGAGAACTGCCGTGACGGGGCCCAGAACGCGATGCCAGCCGACCTCGGGGCTCCAGGAAGACGGACTCCAGAGGTGCTCCGGTACCGGGGGTATGAAGTAGGGCACGGTGAAACCGATGAACAGACCGATCAGCCCGGCGACCGCCATTCGGGACGAATCGAGTCGAATCGATGCGGCAAGGGCCTCACACTCGTCCGCCGAGCACGCGAGCGCTCCCTGCAGCTCGAAGACCGTTCGTCTGCCGGTCTGGACGACCGCGAGCAGGGCCGCTGGCAGGTATCCCGCGAGGAGGATATGAACGATCGCGATGCGGAAGTCCCTTAGAATTCCCCCCGGCTGTCGATAGAGCCGCTCGCCCCGCATGGCCTCCATGAACGGCGCCCAGCGACCATTCATTGTCTCCCAGGCAAGAAAGACGACCAGCAGCACGCCGGTTATCGTCAGCCCGAGTTTCACGGGAGAGATCCGCGGCAGACGAATCCGGCGTCCGGCAGGCATCTCATTCACGCCGCGGCCTCCTGCGCACGCGCGGGGAAACCTGTATCGAGAATTGTCGGAGACTCACCGAATAGTACGCCGTTGCCAGGTGCGGATCCACGGGAGCGAGACAAGGACACTGCACCGGGTGCCGGACGGGACCACACGGAAACGGGGGCCGGCAAAGAGCCGACCCCCGGAGAGAAGAAGATCGAGCCCGGCCGAAGCCGGGGGGAAAGCGATCAGGCTCCCTTGATCTCGATCCTGCGTGCCTTCGCCTCAGCCGCCTTCGGCAGCTTCACCGTGAGCACGCCCTTCGCGAAGCTCGCATCCACTTTCTCCACATCGATCGTATGCGGAATCGAGAAGCTGCGGGTGAACCGGTTCCAACTGCGCTCCCGCAAGTGGTAGGTGCCCTTCTCTTCTTCCGCCTCGGCCGAGTGCTCGCCGGTGATGGACAGCACGCCCTGTTCGAGGTTGACGTCCACATCATCCTCGGTGAAGCCGGGCAGATTCATCTCCAGCACGAACTCTTCCTCCGTCTCGAAGAAATCGGCTGCCGGACCTGTCGGGTTCATCGAGACCATGGGCCGTACGAAGAACTCGTCGAACAACCGGTCCATGTCCCAGCGGGTCTCCGGGAAATTCCTCAGCACCGCGGTCGGGCGCCGTCGCGTGGGAAGTGCCATGATCGTTCCTCCTGTTGTGTCCTGTTTCGATCTTCCGGCCGGCCCCCGTGCACGACCGGTAGGGGGTCTGTTCGAGCCTCCGCCGTATGACGGAACCCGTCTTTCACGCCGTTCTCATAGCGCAACCAGCGTGCCGCAAATTCAGACAGGAAATCTGCCAAGATTGCACTATCGAACGAGTTACAGCTGTCGGAGAGACAGGCCCGTGCCGAAACGGCAGTATGTTCCGCGTTCCACGAGTCTCGACCGGACGCAAGTTCAGTCGGGCGCCACCCGAGATCCGCCGATGTGGACGAAACTCGGGTTCGGAGCGTACACTGTTCGCCCCTGGCCCCGTAGCTCAGGTGGATAGAGCGTCGGATTCCTAATCCGAAGGCCGCTGGTTCGAGTCCAGCCGGGGTCATGACGGCCACTTCTCCGGAGCTCATGAAGCTCGGCAAAGCGGCAGAGACCGACGAAGACTGGGCCGCGTTCCGTAAGCAATTCAGGAGCGAGATGGCGGCGCCGGACAAGCGCCGGTTGCTCGATCTCCTCGCGACGCTGTCACACCGAACGCAGATGTCGGTGGGCTGTTATTGCGAGGACGAGAACCGGTGCCACCGCTCGGTGCTGCGGGAACTGCTCGATGAGCACGGCGCGGAGCTCGAACGGGACTAGCCGCAGCGGCATTCGCCCCCCATGACTCCGAACATGAAGGTCCGACATATGCGACGTGCCATCTTCTGCCTCACGCTCGGCGTGCTCTCCCTGGCCGGGTGCGGAGACGACGATCCGACGGGCCTGGGACTCCCGGACCTGGTCGGGAACTACGAAGGTAGCTGGACCGTGACCGTGGAAGGCCCGGGGCTCGAGCCAACGATCGAGCTCTGCGCCGGCACCGTGACGGTCACCGAGCAGTCGGCCGAGGTCTTCGAGGGCACGTTCTCGCAAGCGGCGGGCGGAGAGTGCGAGGCCGGGACCGGCTTCGTCACGGGAGCGGTCACGGCCGATGGCGCAGTGACCATCCTGCTCGGAGCCTCCGGAGGCGGCGGGCCCGGATTCGAGGAATCGACGGGGTGCACGTTGCTTTCTGCCGAGAGCTCCTACACCGGCTTCTACAGCGCGGACGTCCTGTCATTCGAAACGAGTCTTACCGCGCGGTGCCCGGAGACGGGCGATCTCGTCTTGACCTGGACGTACGCCTTCGAAGGCTCGTAGGACCGCTCGCGGATCCGGTGTCTCGCACCCGATCCCCTGACGGCACGCCGTTGCCAACTCTCCGAACCATGGAGGGGTCGCACACAGGCAGGCCCTGACGAACCGCGCCGAATCCCCCCCGCGATCCGGCTGTGCAGGGTGAGCGCCTCTTTCGCGCAGACGGTGTCGCCGTGCGAACGCAAGTGCGGCCGAATGTCTGAATCTGTTGCTGCGTTCTGCGATGGGGATGCTGCCGTGCACAGACCCGTCCCTGCATGTCCCTCGAATTCACGCGAACCCCTGGTATGGGCGAGATCTTTTTGTCGGAAGGGGTCGGTGAAGTGCCCGGCAGGATAGAGCAGGGCGGGCGTTCCCTCCGCGGCCGTTGCCGGCGCGCGGATCCTGCCGGGCGGTGACTCAGCTGCCTTGTACCTTCAGGTTTCCTCCGATGATCTCTTTCTCGCACAGCTTGCAGGGCCACGCGATCTCCTCGCCCTCGGCGATCGCGCCGTCGATGGCCAGCACCTTCGGAGCATCCGGCGCAACCCACTTCCACGAAAGGCGATCCCCCTGTATCGCAGGGGTGCCCCCGTCCATCGCCCAGCCGATGACGATCTGTCCGATCCGGCAGTCCGAGCCGTTGACTCGACCGCCCTGCCCTCCGGGCCCCCCCGGCTCTCCGGGGTCGGACGACCCGTCGTCGTGGGAACAGCCGCCCTCGTCATGCGTGGACCCGTCGTCGTGCTCTCCCGAGCCGTGCCCGGACCCGCCGCACTCCTTGCTGTCGGAGATCACGGTTCCCAGGAAGCGCACCGTGTCTGCCGCAGGATCGATGTGAGCCCAGTAGAGTGCAACGCCGATCTCCCGATGCCGCGTACCGTCCTGTGCCAGCACCCGGTAGACGAAATTCCCGGGACCCGGATTCCCCGCCTCTACCTGGTGAAAGGCCGTCAGACTCGCCTGCGCATACCGGTCATCGTCGGGCGCGTTCATTCCCTTGCCCCCGGGCCAGAGGAGATCCACGGTACCGGAGAACCGGATCTGGTCGGCCTGCCCTGACCGACCGCGTGCGGCAACCTGATCGGCATCCGGCTCCGTCGGAGCGGGACTGCCGCATGCCGCGATCGCGACGACCAGGGCGGCCGACAGCGTCAATCCGCTGCGTGTCCTGAACCGCCGTGCACGTCCGTTCGCTCGCATTTCATGCCTCCCGTTCAGCTCTGTGGCCCCGCCGGCGATCAAGGCCGGCGGGGCCTCGCGGTGGGGCCGCGCTGGCTGCTTCTTCTGCTTCTATCTCCGTCCTCCCTTCTTGGCGGAACCGCCACCACCACCGCCGCCGCCACCACCACCGCCACCACGTTCGAGGATGGCGATGTCGATGTAGGTCAGGTTGTTGGTGAAATCGAGGATACCGGTGCCCTCCTCGAGCGGCTCCATGATCGTCGTGATCCCATCCACGAAGTGAGTGTTGAGAGTGGCCGTACCGCACGTCGTGTCCAGGCTGAAGGTGAGCCGGTAGGGTCCCGCGCCTTCGTTGAGCTGCCGCACGTTCCACGTGTAGCCGAAGATGATCTTACCCTTGACGTTGATCTCGGCCGAGTAATAGCCGGGGCCATCGCCGCCCTCGTGCACGGACCCGTTGAACAAGTGCGGGTTGATCAGGTCGTCGGGATAGCCTTCCGGTTCCGTCCACCCCTCGCCGGGCACCCATTCCAGGTCGGCGAGTCGCACATCGTCCCGATCCACCAGCAGCTTCTGGATCGTGAGTCGAGCGCAGTAGGTGTAGACCGTGGCCTGGTCACCCGGCCCGATGATCGCCGTCGGCACGGCGGTCGGATCGAACGGGGTGGCGGCGAGTCCATGCGCTTCATCGATGCCCCAGCCGCTCGTGTGACGCATCTCGTACTCGAGCATCGGGAAGCCGTAGGTCTCGGCATCACCGGCCGTCGCGGACTCATAGAGGACCAACTCGGTTCGCACCTGGGAGCGGGTGTACCAGTCCACCGACTCCAGGTTGTCTCCCCAGTCGATCAGGTCGATGTTCACCGGGGTGGATGCACCGTCGAATGATGCGGCCTGCCAGACGTTCTGGGGGTCCTTCTGGACATAGGCCCGTACCAGCTCTCCGTTGTCCGGAGGCACGAGCCCGGTTGCCTGGGCAGGGACCCCGTCGTCGCACCGGGTGAGATCATCGGGGTCGGGGGGACAGCTCAGGGGCACGATGTCCGGGTCTACCCCTTCCATGCCCCACCAGTACCACCACTCTCCCCCGAGCGCCGGTTCCATTCCGGACGTTCCCGGAAGCACCTTCGTCACTCCCTCGGCCCAGATTACGGGATACGATAGGTTGTTTCCGGCTTCCTGACCCGAAGGTGGACCCGGCTGTCCTTTCGCGTATTCGGGACCGTTGAAGTCCTGCCCCGTGTCCGTCGGTACACCATCGCACGCAGCGGCAAGCAGCGTGAGAGCAGCCAGCCCGCATGCCAGGTACTTTTGTAGCGGCTTCATGCGCCCCTCCGCGCTACGTGGGCCTCCTGCGAGGCCCGCTGTTTCGATTTCGGCGGAATCCGCCGGCCCGATCTGCTCTCGAGTGCATTTATGAGCCGGAGCTCGGGCGAATCCGGAGGGCGCCGGCATCAGAGGTGGGGGGCCGTGTGGACGAGACATCCGGTACCTGTCCGCCCTGCTACCTCACCCACTGGCCAAGCAAAGGGAGGACCAGAAATACGTAGGGGCACTCCAGTTCGGTAACGGCATTTCCTACTGTAAGATAGCATTGGAATTCGCCGGATCGGAGAGTCTGACGGATGTCGCAGATTTGCAGAAAGCACCCGGTTCGCGTGTCGCAGATCGCGACCGAAAGATACCCGAATCCGTTGCAGGGGAACTGAGTCAGACCGATATTTATGGTAGTCGGCCCCGCAGTTTGTGCCCCCCTCCATTATGCATCGCGGGATGCCCCGTCTCTCGCTTCGGGCGATTGCGATATCATCCTGCCTCAGGGAAACCCACGGGGGTGCCCCATGATGAAGGCCATGCTGGTCGTCCTGTTTCTCGCGATCCCCGACTTCGTCTGTGATTGCCTCGACTGCACGGGACCGCACCTTCCTCCCTCGACTCGTGTGACCTGCACGCGGAGCCGCCGAATAGGATCTTTCGACGAGCCGGCATTCCCGCGTCCAGAGCACGACTCCGGCGCACGCTGTCGGTGCTGCGGCCTGCTCGGCCGCTCTCCCCCGATCATGGAGGTCCTTGATCTCTGCGATCGAGTCGCCGCAACCGAGGCGACGGTCCTGATCACGGGCGAGACCGGCACGGGAAAGGACTTGCTCGCGCGGTGCATCCATCTTCACTCTCGTCGCACGGGTCACCGTTTCACGCCGGTGGCATGTGCTGCCTTGCCCGAGTCGCTCATCGAATCTCAACTCTTCGGGCACAAGCGAGGCAGTTTCACGGGGGCCGTCACCGATCAGCGGGGTCTCATCGATCATGCTCGCGGAGGGACGCTGGTCCTGGACGAGATCGACGCACTGAGTCTCGCGATGCAGGCGAAGCTGCTACGTGTGGTCGAGGAGCACCGAATCCAGAGAATCGGTGGGGACCACGACACGCCGGTCGACTTCCGGCTGATCGCAGCGACCAACGCCGACCTGGAGGAACTCGTCGCCGAGGGAGCGTTCCGACCGGATCTGTTCTACCGGCTCAACGTAGTCCGAATCGAGATTCCACCGCTGCGCGATCGAACGGAGGACATTCCCGAACTCGCCCGCTCTTTTCGCGACGCGTTCGCCCGGGAGTCCGGACTTCCGGTAGTTCCCTTCGCCGACCGCAGGCTGAAGAGTCGATCGAACTGGAACATCTGAACCACGGGTCCGGCTCGATCACGAACGGGTGGGACGGCGCACTCTCCCGTTTTCTCGTCGGCGGCTGGGACCTGAAGCAGCTCGAACGGGAGTACATCCGCGCCGTCATCCGCCACACGCGCGGGCACAAGGGAGAAGCGGCGCGCATCCTGGGTATCGATCGTCGCACGCTCTACCGGAAACTCGACGGGATCGAGTCCGACTGATCGGCTCTCCGGGGACTCCCGATGTGTGAGCTGCGGAGCTCGCCATCCCTGCTGTGACCTTTTCGCCTCCCGGGTCGTCTCTGTCCTGCAGGGTGGGCATACCCGGGAGGAAGTAATGAAGGTTCGACATGTACTCGCAGCCGCCCTCGCCATCCTGGCCCCCATTGCCTGCACAAGCGAGGAGTCGCCCACGGAGCCTCCCACCACTCCCCTCGAGACCGTCACGGAGTCGAGCGGAGCGAATTCCACCGCAGCCTCGATCGCCGTCAGGATCGATGTGCGCCCCTACTCCGCCGCGAACAGGATCCCGTTGAACGCAGGCGGCACAATTCCGGTCGCGCTTCTCGGCACGGCCGAGTTCGATGTCACGACCGTCGATGCCGCGTCGCTCGCATTCGGCCCCGCGGGGGGTCCCTGGACACCTCCGATACATGATCTGAGCGTACCGGGGGTCGTGGACGATCATATGCAGGACGTGAACGCGGACGGGATCGCAGATCTTCTCACTCATTACCGGCTTCTGGATCTCGCGTTCGCAGATGGCGACGAGCTCGGGTGCCTCGCTGGACAGACGCTCGCGCGCACTCCGTTGGAGGGATGCGAGTCGATCACGACGAGACCGTAGTCCGACCTCCCCCGGGGACGGCCGGCGGCGCGGAGAGCGGCCCCTCCGTCCCCATGCGTCGACTCGCGCTGTTCCCGGGGCCCGCCCGATTCCACACTTTCTCTCCTCCACACTTACATTTTCGCTTCGTCCGTGTTCTTTCTCTTCGTCAGAGGGACGCGGACGCGATGCGTGATTCGTGATACCGATTGGAGGAGCCCGATGAGAAGGAAGACCCGGCCGCTGACCGCCCTGGCGCTCATTGCAATTGCGACAGCCGTTTCTCCCGTCCGGGGGCAGGCTCCAGCAGGTCAGGTCGAGGGCGCGATGCTACTTCGTCCCGACCGCGTGTTCGATGCGGAGGCCGGGCAGACGAGGACCGGTTGGGTCGTGCTCGTGCGGGGCGATCGAATAGCGGAGGTCGGCCCGGCCGCGGATGTGGCCCTGCCCGACGGCAGCCAGATCATTGATCTCGCGGGCTCGACGCTCCTTCCCGGCCTGATCGAGGCGCACGCGCACCTCTTTCTTCACCCCTATTCCGAGACCCTGTGGAACGATCAGGTGCTCAAGGAGGCCCGGGCCTACCGCACGGTCCGGGCGGTAGTCCACGCGCGGAAAACTCTGATGTCAGGCTTCACGACACTTCGCGATCTCGGGACCGAGGGAGCGGGCTGGGCCGATCTCGGCATTCGGGACGCCATCCAGGACGGCCTGATCCCGGGTCCGCGCGTGCTCGCGGCCACCCTGGCGCTGGCTGCCACGGCATCCTACGCGCCGGGTCCCAGGGGGTTCGATCCGGACCTGGTTCTGCCCCAGGGGGCTCAGCCGGTCACGGGCCCGGTGGAGATCCGCAGAGCCGTCCGCGAACAGGCCGGCCGAGGAGCCGACTTGATCAAGGTTTACGCAGACTTCGGTCGTCGGGGCGGCGTCGCTCCGACGTTCACGCAGGCAGAGCTCGATGCGCTCGTGGACGAAGCGACCGCAGCCGGGCTCCCGGTGGCCGCGCATGCGAGCTCGCCCGAGGGGATGCGTCGGGCGATTCTCGCGGGCGCACGCACGATCGAGCATGGATCGAACGGCACGGCAGAAGTCTTCCGGCTGATGGCCGATCACGGCGTCGTCTACTATCCCACGCTCGCCGCCGCGGCCGCCTACGATGAGTACTTCAGCGGACTATCGGGTGGCTGGAATCCGCAGGATCCGGATGCATCCCTCAGCCCCCGGATTCGCGAATCCCTGACGGCGTTCCAGGCAGCGCGTGAGGCCGGAGTGACGATCGGCCTGGGCAGTGACGTCGGTGTCTTCCCCCACGGTGAGAGCTGGCGGGAACTGGAGTGGATGGTCCGCGGGGGAATGTCGGCCACCGAAGCTCTCCAGGCCGCTACGATCGTCAACGCCCGGGCACTGAATCTCGAAAACCTCGGCACGATCGCCGAAGGCGCCCGGGCGGACCTGGTCGCAGTCAGGGGCGATCCGACGCGCGACATCCGCGCTGCGAGGGACGTGACGTTCGTGATGAAGGGGGGAGTGGTTGCGGTATTCTGACCGGAGCCGGAGGTTGCCGAAACGATCTCTCGCTCCCGTGGGGGGCTGGAGGTCGGGAGGCGCGCGATCTTACCTCGACACAGCGGCCCTGGAACACGAGACCTGAAATGCGTACTGAATTCGCCATCCGCCTGCGTTCTTCCATCCTCGCAGCACTGTGTCTCGGCCTGCTCTTGCCGGGAGCGGTCGCGGGGCAGGAGACGGTCGACACGGCCTCGGGGCCCGATGACCTCGATTCTCGGGCCCGCCGCATTCACGAACGCGTGATCACGATCGACACGCACGATGACATTCCTTCCAATTTCGCGACGGCCGAGTCGGACCCGGGGGAGCCGGAGGGACGCCAGGTCACGCTGCCGAAGATGCGCGCCGGCGGGCTCGACGCCGTCTTCTTCGTCGTATATGTCGGGCAGACGGAGAGGACACCCGAGAATGAAGCAGAGGCGAAGGCCGAGGCGTTGCGGAAGTTCGAGGGCATCCACCGGCTGACCGACGAGATGTATCCGTCGGAGATCGGCTTTGCGTGGACGCCCGACGACCTCGAGCGCCTGCACGACGAAGGAAAGCTCGTCGCGACGATCGGGATCGAGAACGGCTACTCCATCGGCACCGATCTATCGCTGATGGAGAAGTACCACGACCTCGGCGCCAGGTATTTCGGATTGACCCACATCGGACACAACGATCTCGCCGACTCGTCGATGCCCCGGGAGAATCTGGGCGACACGAAGGAGGAGCACGGCGGAGTGAGCGAGCTCGGCGCCCGTGCGATCGCCGAAGCGAACCGCCTCGGCATGATGGTGGACGTATCGCATTCCTCGAAGAAGACGATGCTCGACGCGACCCGGTTATCAATAGCACCGATCATCGCTTCTCACTCTGCAGTACGCGCCCTGGCCGATTCTCCGCGAAACCTGACCGACGAAGAGTTGATCGCTCTGCGTGAAAACGGCGGGGTCATTCAGATCGTGGCCTTCGATGGCTATCTGAAGGTGCCCTCGAAGGAAAAGCAGGCTGCGATCGAGGCGCTGCGCGACGAAGCGGAGTTCGACTCCTGGGACACCGCGACATCGGCCCAGCGGGACGCGTATCGCGAGGCGCGCGCGAAGCTGGACGACCGCTATCCCGGCGCTACGCTCGCCGACCTCGTGGACCACATCGACTACGCCGTGGATCTCATCGGGATCGACCATGTCGGGATCAGCTCCGATTTCGACGGTGGAGGAGGAATCCCGGGCTGGCAGGATGCTTCTGAGACCTTCAACGTCACCCGCGAACTGGTGCGACGGGGCTACTCGGAGGAGGAGATCCGTAAGCTCTGGGGAGGCAACCTGCTGCGGGTGTGGCGCGAGGTGGAAGCCGTGGCGGCGCGCGCCCGCGCTTCGGCCGAATAGGGTAGCTCAGCCAGGCGGCGACGCGATTGCCGGTAACGAGGTTGGGGGTCACTCTCGGAGGTACGGGTGACCGTTGGTCGCCATCTCGGCCGCCACGACGACGGCCACGAGAATCACGATCCCCACTTCTATGATCAGCAGCGTCAGCATCGTTCGGTCCTCCGGAGCATGTATGTGCACTCGCGCAGAATGAGTGTGCGCGAGCCGCGTCACGGCATCGTCACCTGTTGAATCCTATGCGCGTAAGCGCCGTATGGTGTGACATGGAGATCAACGGACTCGCCCTGGGTGGTATAGCGATCATGGCCGTCTCCCTGGCGTTGATCCCGCTCGGACTGCCCGGGCTGTGGATCATGATCGCCGTGGTCGGCGTCGGCACCTGGACCGGCCTGGTTTCGATCGGGCTGTTCCTGGCTCTGCTGCTGCTGGTCGTCCTCGCCGAGCTGCTGGAATGGGTCGCCGTGGACCGGCTCGGCCGAAAGTACGGCGGCACGCAGCGCACCTTCTGGGGCGCGCTGGCCGGTGGCATCCTCGGAGCCGTGGTCGGCACCCCTGTTCCGGTCATCGGCTCGCTGCTCGGCGTGTTCGCGGGGACGATGATGGGAGCGTCGATCGCCACGTGGACCCTGGTGAAGGACTCCGAGGTGGCGCTTCGAGCGGGGTGGGGGGCTTTGCTCGGCAGATCCGCCGCGATCGCGCTCAAGTCCGCGGCTGGGCTGGTCATCCTTGTCGCGGGAGGCGCCGCGCTGCTGTTCTGAATCCCCGAAGCGGAGCGAACCCATGCCGGGTGCATCTCCCCTTGTCCTGGGCGTCGCCGGAGGCAGCGGATCCGGAAAGTCGACAGTCGTGTCGCAGGTGATGCGGGCCCTCGACCCGATCCCCAGCAGCCTTCTGCACCACGATTCCTACTATCGGGACCATCCGGAGCTCTCGGACGATGAACGGGAACGGCTGAACTACGATCATCCGGGCGTGCTGGAAAGCGAACTGCTCGCGGCCCACCTTCGTGAGCTGATCGCCGGTCGGCCAGTGGAGGAGCCGATCTACGACTTCACCAGCCACCGCCGCATGGACCGCACACGGCGCATCGAGCCGAACCCGATCGTGATCGTGGACGGAATCCTGATCCTGGCGGAGCCGGCACTCCGTGATCTGATGGACATCCGGGTCTACGTGGATACCGATGCGGATCTCAGGTTCATCCGCCGGCTGGTGCGTGACACGAAGGAGCGCGGACGATCCGTGGACTCGGTCGTGCGGCAGTACCAGGAGACGGTGCGACCGATGCACCTGGAGTTTGTGGAGCCGAGTCGCCGGCACGCCGACGTCATCCTCCCGTTCGGCAAGGAGAACCGGGTCGCGGTCGCGATTCTCGTCGCGCGGCTTCGGGCGCAGGCGCTCGGACGCAACGAAGAAGGCCCGAAAGCGCCGTAACGCCTCCGGGCCTCACACGCGATCCGGGACGACGCTCAATACCGGGCGTACACCTTCGTCTGGCCCGCGTCATCGAAGGTCACGACTTCGTACTCGTCCACGTGCCCGTCATCGGCTTCCATGCCCGGCGATCCGGCGGAAGCGCTGGACGACGCATCGCCCTTGTGAATCTCGTTGTTCGCCTCGTCGGCATAAGCGGTTTCGGCGACCGGCTTCGCCGCCTCGTAGTCCGCCGTCTCGGCGTCCGCCGAGCCGCCGCAAGCGGCCAGTCCCATGGTCAGAACTCCGGCGAGCGCGAGTGCGGCGCTCCGGTTGCTCAGGTCCATCGTGTCTCCTTGTTCACAGCCTCGGTTGAGTCGGCGGGGGGACCGCCGGCGCGATCCATCCTACTCGGCAACGGAGGCCGCGGTCCAGAAACACGTCACGGTCGGAAGAGCGCTTCGAGCCGACGGGCGATCTCCGCCCGCACCGATCGGAACGAGTCCAGCACCTCCTCCTCCGTACCGCTCGCCGCCGCGGGGTCCGGGAGCGGCCAGTGAACCCGCCGGGCATCGCCGAGCCAAACCGGGCAGTTCTCCTCGGCGCATAGCGTGATGACGCAGTCCACCGGAGCGGCCGGGTCGAACTCGCTGCCGCCTTCCATGAATTCGTCGAAGCTCTTGGAACGGTGAGAGGAAGCGTCGATTCCAATATCGGCGAGCGCGGTGACGGCCTGGGGACGCACGCTGGAGGGCTCCGAGCCGGCCGACGAGATACGCACCCCGGCCGGAGCGAGGGATCGGCCCAGGCCCTCGGCCATCTGGCTCCGGGCCGAGTTCGCCACGCAGAGAAAGAGCACGTGCTCGGGGGCCAGTGCCCGGAGGATGCCGGCCTCGACGAGCCAGCGGGGCGGGACCCCGGAGCCGTCGGCGTAGCGGCGACAGGCGAAGGCGGCGGGACCGGGGGAAGCGCCCTCGAGGTCGCCTCCGTTCACGCGGACGGTGGGCGAGCCGGGAAAAGAAAGCGCGACGGCCTCCTCCGGGTTCCGCACCGTCGTGACACGGACCTCCGCCCCAGGCGCGAGCCGCGCCGCGACGTCGCGCACCAGCTCAACGGCGGCCCCGGCGTGCGGGCACTCCGGCGTGATCAGTACTTCGATCGTCAGGTCCTTCTCGGAGGCGCTCATGCCGAGCCCGTCCCTGTGCCGACCCCACCCGGCACCGCGCAGTTGGACACGGACGCGAGCTCGGCCTCCGATTCGGGGAAGTACTTCTTCCGCCACGCGAGCGCCACGTTCACGAGGGCGATCAGCACCGGCACCTCGACCAGGGGCCCGATCACCGCCGCGAAGGCCGCTCCGTGCGCGATCCCGAAGGTCGCCACGGCGACCGCGATCGCGAGCTCGAAGTTGTTCGAGGCCGCGGTGAACGAGAGAGTGACCGTGACCGGGTAGTCGGCCCCCACCTTCCGACTCATGAAGAAGGTGATCGTGAACATGAGGACGAAGTAGATCAGCAGCGGAATCGCGACCCGGAACACACTCAGCGGCTCGGCGACGATCGCCCGGCCCTGGATCGAGAACATTACGACGATCGTGAACAGCAGGGCCACGAGCGTGATCGGGCTGATCTTCGGCACGAAGACCTCGTGGTACCACTCCTTCCCCTTCGCCCGTGACAGGAACGCCCGGGTGAGGAAGCCGGCGACGAACGGGATGCCCAGGTAGATGAAGACGCTCTTCGCGATCTCGCCCATCGTCACGTCGACCACCGTGCCCTCGAGCCCGAGCCAGCCCGGAAGCACCGTGATGAACACCCAGGCGTAGACGCTGAAGAAGAGGACCTGGAAGA
This sequence comes from Gemmatimonadota bacterium, assembly GCA_037383305.1. Taxonomy (GTDB): domain Bacteria; phylum Gemmatimonadota; class Gemmatimonadetes; order Palauibacterales; family Palauibacteraceae; genus Carthagonibacter. Next base: position 20,672 of record JARRPA010000066.1, read on the forward strand.
TCGAGTTGAACGCCACCAGGCCGGCCGCGTACTCCGGGTCGCCCTCGGCGAGGTCGTTCCACACGATCACCATCGCGATGCAGCGGGCCAGCCCGATCAGGATCACGCCGACCATCAGCTCGGGGTAGTCGCGCAGGAAGAGGACCGCGAGAGAGAACATGAGCAGCGGCCCGATCACCCAGTTCTGGATCAGCGACAGGCCGAGCACCTTCCCGTTCCGGAAGACGTCTCCGAGCTCTTCGTAGCGGACCTTGGCGAGCGGCGGGTACATCATGAGGATCAGGCCGACCGCGATCGGGAGGGAGGTCGTGCCGACCTGCGTGGCCTCGTTCCAGCCCTGGACCGCATCCGGCCACAGGTACCCGATCCCGATCCCCACCGCCATCGCGACGAAGATCCACAGCGTCAGGTAACGGTCGAGAAAGGAGAGGCGGCGGCCGACGGAGCCGACGTCGTGCCGGTCCGGGGCGCCGCTCACGAGGCCGTCCCGGACTGCGCCTCGAATTTCAAACCGAGAGGTTTCATCGCACCGGGCTTCGGGTCATATGCGTTTTGGCGGGTACACGCAGATTCTGTCCGCCGAATCCCGGGCAGGCAAGGTCTTCTCTCAGGAAACAGATCTCGGTAAGCCGTCCGGGCGCCGGGCCGAGTCGCCCGGTACTGCCGGGACGTACCGCAGGCCTCTCCACACCCGCACCGTGCCGTGCTCGATCTCGGTGCCCTGGCTATGCCCGCCGATCGCGACGTGCACGCTGTCGGGGGGCGGCGTTCCCGACGAGCCAGTGGCGTGCCGTCGGCCGTCGACGATCCACTCCACGGTCCCATCGGGGTGCAGCTGGAGCGTGTGCAGCCGCCACTCGGCGATGCGGGCGGGCTCGGGCACGGGAAGCGAGAGATCGAGTGCTCCGAGGAAAGCCGTCGGTCCGCCCTTCGATACGGACGAGACCAGCATCAGTCGGCCCGGCTGACCCTGCCTCAGACGCTCGCCCGTTCCAGGCTCCAGCATCGGATCAACGGCCAAGTCGAGTAGCCAGGTCTGGAAGTGCTCGTCCGTCGTGGGAACGCGCCCCCAGCTCTCCACCGTGATCCCGCCAGCGGTAGGAAACCGTTCCCGGGTCAGGGCTCCGCTCGTGTGGTTGCGGTCCCCGCGATTCAGGAATCGGCCCCCGCCTCCGGGGCCGCCGTCCGGCTCCGTTTCGGGACTCGGCTCCCCGAAGACCAGCCAGGCATCGGGACGTATGCCCTCCCGCCAGCGCTCTTCGAAGAGCAGCTCCGTGTCACGGATCGCCAGTGGCGCGGAGACGAGGGTGAGCGTGTCCGCGCGCCAGCCGCCCACATCCGCGACGACCCGGATCGTTCCCGTGTCCCGCACGGCGAGAAGACGGTTCCCGACGATCTCCGCGCGCTCGGGCTCGAGCACCCGCCAGGCGAATTGGCAGTCGTCAGGGTGCACGATCCCGCCCCGGGAGTCCCGGATCGTCACCTCGAGGGCGGCGTGCCCCCCCGGGCTAAGAATCCCATCCGGAGCCTGCACGGATGCCGTGACGGACTCGACCCAGGCGACCAGTGCTCCTCCCCCGAGTCGCTGCCGGAGTTCCCGCACCTCGCCGTCCACCGGAATCCGGCGAGCCGGCGTGTCGGTCCCCACGGACTTCACCATCAGGCGGGGCCCCTCGTCGTGCATCTCGAGGTAGGCGATCTCGTCGTCGGAAATCCACTCGGGTGAGACCTCCGGCCAGACGGATGCCGCAACCGGCCGCTCCTCGCCGGTAGACGGGTCCATGACATGGATGTCACCCGTCTCCAGATCTCCCTTCACGTAGGCGAGCCGGCTGCCGTCGGGCGACCAGGTGATCTCCTGCTCGCGGAGGTCGTCGTCGGTCAGGGCCCGGATCTCACGGCCGTCCACGCTGGCGACGTACAGATCGGTGCGGATGTCGGCGACCCCCGCCCCATCCCGGAAACCCTCGAAGGCGATCCGGTCACCCCGCGGCGACCAGCCGTTGCTCCGGGACGGAGCGACCCGCCGGTCCGCCAGGGGGCGCATCTCACCCGTCTCGACGTCATACAGGAAATGCCGGTGATCGTAGCTCCCGTCTTCCGCGAACATCCCGGAGCTCATCAGGAGCACCCGGCTGTCGGGCGACCAGTCGTGGGCATGGTCGTCCGGAGTGCCCCCGCCGCGGTTGGGGACCTCGGCGATCTGCTCGCCGCTGGCGGCGTCGACGATTTCGAGATCCGGTCCGTTCGGGGTGGTTACGCGTCGGGCGAGGTAACGGCCATCGGGGGAACGTAAGGCGAACGAGCCGATTTCACCCTCAGATCCCGGAACGAGCACGGCCCGGTCCGGAGCCTCTCCGACGAAACGGAGGGTCACGGGCCGTGGGCCGCCCGGTGTACGCTCGGTCACGCGAAGGGACATCCAGCGACTGTCGCTCGCCCCGGCTCCGGCAGGCAGCGACTCCGTTCCAGGACTGCCGGCGCCGCCGAACAGCCAGTCCGATCCCCGGAGAACCAGCAGGAAGATCGCGGCGGTGACGGCGACGAACAGGATCGAGCGAATCAGCAGTGCGGGACCACCCTCCGAGCGACTCGGCTGCGGACGCCGCCGGTCCTCGCCGCGCGGCTCGGGCGTCGCAACGAGCACGGGCTCCTGACGCGGCGGAGTTTCGGGCTCGGTCTCCGTGGCGGTCAGAGGGTCGCTTCGCGCCAGTTTGCGGGCCTTCTCCGCGATCTCGGTGATCTCGCCGGACGGAACGTCGTCGAGCTCCTCCCTCAGCAGCACCCGATACGCCTCATACTCGCGCACCGCCTCGCCGGGATGGCCAGCGGCGACCAGGGACTCGAGAAGAAGGGCGTGCACGGAGTCGTCGACCGGAAAGGAGGCCACGGCGCGACGCGCGTACTGTACGGCTTCGTCGGGACGCCGACGCACGAGCGCGGTCCGTGCGCACTCCCGCAGCGCCTGTCTATACCCGACGGAAAGGCGTTCACGTACCGAGTCGATCCAGTGCCTCAGCTCCTGGCTGCGGCCCGGATCGTATCCCTGCAGAAAGGGCCCCGTGTAGAGTTCCGCCGCTTCTTCGAATTTCGCCTCGGTCAGCGCCTGCTCGTACCGCTGGCAGTCGATGGCGCACGAATCGGTGCAGAGGCGGACCCGATCTCCGTCGCTCTCGAGGATTCCCTCTCCGCCCGACCTGGCCAGAAAGTAGAGAGCCTGGCGCAGAGACCGTCGCGCGGAAGATGAGGCGACTCCGGGCCAGAACAGCTCTGCCAGGTGCTGGCGCGTGGCCGACCGATCGGGTCGATCTGCGAGATACGCGACGAGCACCAGGGTCTTGGAAGCGCGAAGAACCGGGTCCCTGCCCGGATCGTCCCGCGGGTCCGGATGCAGCGCGACCGTTCCCAGCGTCTGAAGCAGATGCACGTGCACCTTTCGAAGTCGGGTCAGGGGCGCAGTCTGACGAGCTCCGATACGACGATAGTGGGGCCGTGTGACAGGAAAGATGATGCGCCGGGGCGGGGAGCGCGACACCCTGCGCTCAAGGAACGCCGCTCCCTCTCGAGAGTGCGAGCGGCGGGAAAAATCGTCTGGATGTAAGCTGTCCAACGGGACAATATGGCCGGCTGGTGTCGAAAAATTCTGCGGATTTCTGCGGACAGAGGGACCTGCCGGGTTGGCAAGGTTGTTGCTTCTTCTAGCGGGCGATTGATGAAGGATGCGGCCCCATGCCCGATTCGATCATCC
>JARRPA010000067.1:0-17826 GCA_037383305.1 Gemmatimonadota bacterium
GGCGGGGTCGTCATCCGAAGTGACTCGTTGCGGAACAGCGATCGCTACCGGTTCGTCCCGAATGTCGCCGGTACGTGGGTCTACGAGGACCAGATCAACTCCGCCGTCACGGCGCCGAAGGGCGTGATCCGGGCGACAGGCCGTCAGGACGTCGGCGCGCTGAACGTGGAAGTGGCCGTGGCCGCCGGAAACCCACCGGTTCGAGATGTTCTCGTGACGGTAGACGGTGGCGTGTTCGCGTCTTCGATCGGTGCGGGCGAGTCCGTCCTTTTCCCCGCGATTTCGGCGATCCCGCACGTGGTCCGCCTTCGTGAGGTGCCTCTCAACTGCCTCGTGGCGGGAGAGAATCCGCGCAACGTGACGGTCACGGCGGAGGATACGGTCACGACTCGCTTCGAGCTCGGTTGCGAATAGGCGAAGCGACCGACATCGAATCGAGCCCCGCTTCACCCTCTCGCCGCGATCTTCGCCCAGCTGTCGCGCAGGCTGACCGTTCGATTGAATACCAGCGCCCCCGGCTCCGAATCGACGGCATCGCTGACGAAGTAGCCCTGTCGCTCGAACTGATACCGACTGCCCGGAGGATCCGCCGCCAGCGAGGGCTCGACCCAAGCCGGGTCCATCACGATGAGGGAATCGGGATTCAGATTCTTCGTGAAGTCTTCCCCTTCTTCCACTCCCTCATCCGGATCGGCCACAGAAAAGAGCCGATCGTACAATCGCACTTCGGCGGGGAGCGCGTGTCTGGCGGATACCCAGTGGACCGTGCCCTTGATCCGCCTTCCGTCCGCCGGGTTCGCGCCCATCGTGGCCGGGTCGTGCGAGCATCGGAGCTCGATCACTTCACCGGTATCCGGATCCTTCACCACCTCCTCGCAGCGGATCACGTAGGAGTGGCGCAGCCGGACCTCCCGGCCCGGGGCGAGACGGTGGAACTTGCGGGGCGGGTCCTCCATGAAGTCGGCCCGCTCGATCCACACCTCGCGCGAGAACGGCATCCGCCGCGATCCCTCCTTCTCCACGTCCCGCGGAAAGGACGGGGCGTCGATCCATTCCTCGCGGTCCTCGGGGTAGTCGGTGATCACGACCTTCAGCGGGTCGAGCACCGCGAGTCGACGTGGAGAGCGCCAGTTGAGATCGTCCCGAATCGCGTACTCGAACAGCGCGTAGTCCGTGCGGCTCTTCACGTCCGCCACCCCGACTTTGTCGCACAGCGCTCTCACGGCTTCCGGAGTCACGCCTCGTCGACGGATCCCGGCGATCGTCGGCATCCTCGGATCGTCCCACCCGGACACGTGGCCTTCGTTGACCAGGCGGATCAGCCGTCGCTTGCTCAACACCGTGTAGTCCAGTTCGAGCCGGGCGAACTCGGTCTGTTCGGTTCGCGGTCGCTCGATCCCGACCGCATCGAGCACCCAGTCGTAGATCTCGCGGTTGTTCCTGAATTCCAACGTGCAGAACGAATGAGTGATCTCCTCGATGGCGTCTTCCAGGCAGTGGGCGTAGTCGTACATCGGATACAGGCACCATTCATCGCCGCGGCGGTAGTGGTGCGAGTGCCGGATTCGCAGGAGCAACGGATCGCGCATCACCATGTTCGGGTGCGCCATGTCGATCTTCGCGCGCAGCACGTGTGCGCCGTTCGGGAACTCGCCCTGCTTCATGCGCCGCAGCAGCTCCAGGTTCTCTTCGCGGGTTCGATCGCGGAAGGGACTCGGTCGGCCGGGCTCGGTCAGGGTGCCGCGAAGTTCGCGGATCTCCTCCTCGCTCGACGAGTCGACATAGGCCTTTCCGTCGCGCACCAGCTGTTCGGCCCACTCGTAGAACCGCTCGAAGTAGTCGGAGGCGAAATACAGCCGGTCGTCCCAGTCGAACCCGAGCCAGCGGATGTCCGCCTGAATGGAGTCCACGAACTCCTGCTTCGCGGTGTCCGGATTGGTGTCGTCGTACCGGAGGTTGCAGGTACCGCCGTACTCCTCCGCCACGCCGAAATTGAGGCAGATCGACTTCGCGTGTCCGATGTGCAGGTATCCGTTCGGCTCCGGCGGGAATCGTGTCGCGACCCGTCCGCCGTACTTGCCGGTACGGATGTCCTCCTCGATCTTCGTCCGCAGAAAGTCCTTCGACTCGGCGGTTTCATCTCTGCCCGGTTCCAACTCCGACATCGATCCTCGTCTCGTATTGGGTTCGAGAGGCGGCGCGGAATCCACGACAGCCGACCTCACGCAGTTCGATTCACGGGCCCGACAAGGTGGCTCGTCCGGGCCGGAATTGCCAAGCCCCGTGGTGGCGATCGACGAGGATTCCATGTATGGTCGAGGCCGCCCGCGCGGGCCATGAGGGCTCCGGGCGTGGACGTTCCGGACAGGAGTCGGTCGATGCTGAGATGTTCGAATCGAATGAAGCGGTGGCTGGCGATGATCGCCATGATCCCCCTGGCGTTCGCGTGGGGCTGCGGCGAATCGGCCGAGTCGCGCGAGTCGTCTCCAGCGAGGGAGGGAGGATCGGATTCGTCTGCTCGCGCCGAGCTGCAGGAATCGACTCTCCCGGCTGCGGTGCTGGGCGGGGCCGGGCCGCCCCGAGGCGAGCCGATCCGGTACTTTGACGCCGATCCGGAGACGACCGGCTACCTGACGCTACCCGAGGGCGAAGGACCGTTCCCGGCGGTCATTCTGATCCACGAGTGGAGCGGGCTCGTCGATCGGGTGCGCCAGGTGGCGGACGCGATGGCCGATGAGGGGTACGTGGCGCTGGCGGCCGACCTCTACAGCGGACGCACGGGAAGCGATCGGGACGAGAACATGGCGCTGATGGAGGAGGCGCAGGCCGATCCCGATCGGATCATCGCGAATCTCGATGCGGCGGCGCGGGCCTTGAGGGGCCGCTCCGACGTGACCGGGAAGATCGCCACCATGGGGTGGTGCTTCGGTGGGGGCGTCGCGCTGAGCTACGCGATCGGCGGCCAGAACCACGACGGGACGGCGATCTTCTATGGACGGCTCGTCCAGGATCCGGAGTTGCTGTCGCAGATCGATCACCCGATCTACGGCACCTTCGCGCAGATGGACCGGGGCATTCCCCCCGAAGAGGTCGAGCGCTTCGCGGGAGCCCTGAAAGCAGCGGGAATCGAAAACGACCTGCATATTTACGACGATGTTCAGCACGGCTTCTGGCTATGGGTGGACCGCGACCCGGCGAATTCAACGAAGCCGGCGCTGGACGCATGGATTCGCTTGAAGGCGTACCTCAAACGCGTCGTCGGCTGACGCGACACTACGAGAGGCGAGACGATGGAAAGCTCCACACGTTCCGGTAGCCCCGAGGCCGCGAAGAAGAGCCGTTGGTTCTGGTGGTTCCTCAGCGGGCTCGTTCTTGGCATCCTGGGTACGGTCTTCGTGCCCGTCCTGGTTCGGCCCTACCTGCCCGACATGCTGAAGGGCGAGAACGTGGAGATCGCGGGTGTCGTGGAGGCGAAGTCGCGCGAGGCGGACCGCCTGCTGCTGACGATCGGCGGGGACGCGGGCGCCGTCCTCGTCACGTACACGCAGGAGATCCCCGAGATGGACCTGCTCATCGAACCGGGGGACTCCGTCGTCCTCGCGGTCCGGGAGTACGCGCCGTTCGTGCAGGACCCGTCGGTGCGAAGGGTCCAGAAGGGTGGCGCGATCCAAAGGCGTCAGCCGAGTCGCGAACCGGCCGAATCGCCGCCGCCGGAGATCGAGCGGAGGAACGCTCCGACGCAACCGGATGCGGCGGAGGATGTCCCTGCCGACGCCGAATTCAGGCCGGATCCCGGATCGGTCGACGACAGCGTGCCGCTCGTCCCGGGTCCGGACGGGTCCGAGGTGGTGCCGCCCGACTCACTTCGTTGACGATCAGGCAGGAAACGGCCTATACTCGCCCGAGTCGTTGAGAACCAGTCTCAATTGAACCGTGAGCGAGGGAGCGATGGAATCGACGCCGGGCATCATGGGGCACCTCAGGGATGCGACCCGCGAGCTTCACAAGGAGGCCGAGTCGCGCCCGCTCCAGCGCTCGATGGCGCGCGGGGTCCTTCCGCGCGGGGCGTACGCGATGTACCTGGGTCAACTCCGGCATCTGCACGCGGCTCTCGAAGAGGCGCTCGATGCCGCCCTTCCATCGGCACCGGCCCTGGCCCCCCTGCATACGGATGAACGTCGCCGCGTTCCCGACCTGGATCGAGATCTCGCGGCATTCGGCGTGGACGTCCCCGATGTGCCCGTATTGCCTCAGACCCAGCGGTTCATCGATCGAGTCCGCCAGATCGGTACGGAGAGCCCGGTAGCCCTACTCGGTCCGCTTTACGTTCTGGAGGGCAGCACCAACGGAGGGAAGTTCCTCGCGAGGGTGCTCGAGCGCTCGCTGCAGCTCGAGAACGAGAACGGGCTCGCGTACATGGATCCGTACGGGGACGACCAGCCCCGGATGTGGGCGAGCTTCAAGCGGATCGCCGATGAGATCCCGCTGAGTCCGGAGCAGTCGCGGGCCGTCACCGACGCGGCCAGGCGGACGTTCGAAGCGATCGCCGAGATCAGCGATGCGATCATACCCCCGGCGACCGGCGCCTCCGAGGACTGACTCCGGACGGTGCGGACGGCTCGCCCCGAGTCAGCCGCCGATCAGCCCCCAGACCAGGTTCAGGAGGATCGCGGTGATCGCGATCGGGCAGACGAACCGTATGAGGAAGGTCCAGAGGCCTCCCAGCGGGAATTTGCCATCGTTCTCCCGGACCTCGTCTCCCGCCGACGGTACGCCCCACACCCATCCCACGAACAGGCTGATCAGCAGGGCCCCGATCACGAGCGAATACTGACCGAACAGGGTGAACAGGAAGGTCAGGAAGTCGGTCCCCACCCAGGGCACGTCCGTCAGCCAGGCGACCGCTCCGTTGGCGAGCGCGCTGGGAATTCCGAGCAGAAAGGCGACTCCACCCAGGAAGAGCGCGGCCTTCTTCCGGGACCAGCCCTTTTCGTCCACCGCCCATGAGGTCGGTACTTCGAGCAGAGACACGCTCGAGGTCAGGGCCGCGATGGCCAGGAGCAGAAAGAAGCCGGTTCCAAAGATGATCCCGCCATACGGGGCGGGCGGAATCGACGAGAGAAGGGAGGTCAGGACCACGAAGACCATTCCCGGTCCTCCGACGCCCGGCTCCAGTCCTGCATGAAAGAGCGTCGGGAAGATGATCAGGCCGGCGAGTATCGCGATCGTGGTATCGAACGCCGTGACCCAGCCGGCCGAAGACACGAGGTCATCCCGCTTCGAGACGTACGACCCGTAGGTGATCATCGCGCCCATGCCGAGACTGAGGCTGAAGAATGCCTGTCCGATCGCGGCGAGCACGACACCGCCCGTGACCTTGCTGAAGTCGGGCTTCAGATAGAACTCGAGACCCTCGGAGGCTCCCGAGAGCGTCACGGCGCGCACGGCGAGAAGCACGAGGAGCACGAGCAGTACCGGCATCAGGACCTTCGTCCAGCGTTCGATGCCATCCCGCACGCCGCCCAGTACGACGTAGATCGTCAGAGTCATGAAGGCGAAGTGCCAGCCGAGCGCCCGGAGCGGGTTGCTCGCTACGTCCGTGAAGATCGCCGCCGTGTCCGCCTCCGGCCCGAACGTGCCGATGGCGGTCTTGAAGACGTAAGAGAGAGTCCAGCCGGCGATCACCGAATAGAAGCTCAGGATGGCCAGGCCGGTGAATACTCCGAGGGCCCCCACGAACACCCACGCCGTGCCGGGCGCCAGGGCCTTGAAAGCGCCGACCGGGTTCCGGCCGGTGCGCCGCCCGACGATCAACTCGGCCAGCATGACGGGGGCCCCGATGAGAGCGACGGCCGCGAGATAGATCAGCAGAAACGCGGCGCCGCCGTTCTGACCGGCGACGGTGGGGAATCCCCAGATGTTGCCGAGTCCGATGGCACTTCCGGCCGCCGCGAGTATGAAGGCGAGCTTCGAGCCCCACGTGTCTCGCGGCTTTCCCGTCGCTGGATCCATCGGACCTCCCATCGTCCGTCACGGTGATCGGCAGCGGCCATCGGAGGCAAGCCGCGCCTCGGAGAGCGGCCGAACGATCATACGGAGCCCTGCGAGATCGGACAATCCGCGTCACGCCACGGAAACGACCCCCCGGATCCCGAGGGTCGTAACTCCCGCCGCGGCGGCCGGTACCCTACTTTTCCGGATCGGACGGGCGCAGGGCCGAAGGCGCATGGATCGCGCCCCACCACACGAGGGATCGATGGAGCTCACGGAATTCCGGCGCGAACGATTCGGCAATCTCTTCGTTCTGCTGCTGGCGATCGGGATCAGTATCGTGTTCTTCGGCATGATCCGGCGCATGGCGGTAGCCCTGCTCCTGGCGGCCATTTTCGCGGGCATGTTCCACCCGATGTTCAGGAAGCTGTCCGATTGGCTTGGGGGGCGCCGTGTCCTCGCGGCGCTCGCGACGGTCATCATTCTGATCCTCGTCGTGTTCATACCGCTGTCGATCTTCCTCGGCATCGTGGCGGCCCAGGCGGTGGATGTCACCCAGGCGGTGGGCCCCTGGATCGAGAGGCAGATGGAGCAGCCGGACCGACTCGACGAGCTGCTGTGGAGCAATCCCCGATTGCAGTGGCTTCAGCCGTACCAGAACGAACTGATGACGAAGGTCAGCGAGCTCGCCGGATCGGTCGGCAGCTTTCTCGTCAACAGCGTCGCAGCCGCTACGAGAGGAACGGCGTCGTTCCTGCTCAGCACCTTCGTCATGATGTACGCGTTCTTCTACTTCCTCCTGTCGGGCCGGGAACTCCTGGCGAAGGTCCTCTACTACATCCCGCTGCAACCGGAGGACGAGAACCTGATGGTGGAGAAGTTCCTCTCGGTCACACGCGCCACGCTCAAGGGCTCGCTGGTGATCGGGCTGGTGCAGGGGTTCCTGGCAGGCGCGGCGTTCGCGGTGGCCGGCATCAACGGGGCCGCGTTCTGGGGAACCGTGATGGCCGTGCTGTCGATCATTCCGGCGGTGGGCACCGGACTGGTCTGGGTCCCGGCCGTGATCTACCTGTTCGTCATCGGCAAGACCGGCACTGCGATTCTCCTCGGGCTCTGGTGCCTGGTGGCTGTCGGACTGGTAGACAACTTCCTCCGGCCGGCGCTCGTAGGCAGAGACACGAAGATGCCGGACCTCATGGTGCTGATCAGCACGCTCGGCGGGCTGTTCTACTTCGGGGCGGTCGGCTTCATCATCGGTCCGGTCGTCGCCGCACTCTTCATCGCCATCTGGGAGATCTACGGCCGGGCCTTCGCCGATCTGCTGCCGCCGGTCGAGCTGCCGCCACCGGTCCGGTTGACGTTGGAGATCACGAACTACGCACCGCTGGCCAGCGCCGCCGACCTCGACGACGTGATCGGCGACGACGTCGATCCGGATGCGTTCACGGGATCGTCATCGGACGAGGACGGAACCGCGTAACCGAATCCCACGACCCGACGGCACATGCGGAGATCGAAGCGATTCGAGCAGCTTGTGATACGCTCGGTTCACACCAGCTCGCAGGATGCGAGTTGTATGCCTCGAGCGAGCCATGCCCCATGTGCCTGGGCGCGATCTACTGGGCCCGCCCCGACGCGGTGTACTTCGCGACCGTTCGAGACGAGGCGGCCCGGGCCGGTTTCGACGATGCCTTCATTTACGACGAGATTCTCCTTCCTCCCGGCGACCGGCGGATCCCCATGCATCAGATCGACCTTTCGGGAGGCCTCGAGCCGTTCCGATTGTGGAGAGAACGTCAGGATCGGGTAGACTATTGAATCTGGAGAATCCGGGACCGGAGCGGGTTACGTGACGAGACAGGTCTCTCGGACCGAGCGGAGGCTCGAGACGTGGTCGGCGATCCTGATGTCCCTCGCGACGGTGGCCACTGCCTGGTGTGCGTACCAGTCGGCCGAATGGGGAGGCGAACAGTCGTTCATGCTCGGCGAGTCGAACCGCGCGGGGCGCGAAGCGAGCCTGCAGGAGTCGCTGGCAATGCAGCGTCGTTCCCTCGATGCCGCCCTGTTCATGGAATGGATCGGAGCGATCGCGACCGACGACCTGCCCCTCCAGGAGTTCTACCTCCAGCGGTTCCGGCCGGGAATGCGGGTTGCCGTGGACGCCTGGCTGGCCACCGATCCGATGAACAACCCCGACGCGCCGCCCCATCCCTTCGTCCTGCCCGAGTATCGGATCGAGCAGGACTCGCTCGCTCTTGCGGAGCGCCGAAGATCGGAGGAGAGCTGGAGGCTCGCACGGCAGTACGATACGAGCGGCGATCGGTACGTTCTTCTCACGGTCGTGTTCGCATCGGTCCTCTTCTTCGCCGGTATGTCGGAGAAATTCGAGCACGGTCGTGTCCGTATCGGCATACTTCTGGCGGGAACCGTCCTGTTTCTGGGCGCCTTCGGCGTGATGCTGAGCTACCCTGTGTGGCTGTGAGGCGTCCGGCTGCCCGCCTTTGCGGATCCCGTTTTCGGGTAGCATCTTGCAGACGAGCGCATCGTCCGACGACACACCACACCAGAGAATCCGGAATCGACCGATGAATGAAGAGATCCTGAAGCTTCTCGGCGACGACGCGAAGTCGCTTCTCGAGCACACCTGCAGAGGCATTCCGAAGGAGCGCATCCATCTGCCCGGTCCCGATTTCGTCGACCGGATCTGGGCCGGCTCCGACCGGAACAACCGGGTGCTGGGCAACCTTGCCTGGCTGCATTCGCACGGCCGCCTCGGAGGAACGGGCTACGTATCCATCCTTCCGGTGGACCAGGGAATCGAGCACTCCGGCGTCGCGAGCTTCACGAAGAACCCCGACTACTTCGACCCCGCGAAGATCGTCGAGCTGGCGATCGAGGGCGGCTGCAACGGCGTCGCGTCGACCTTCGGCGTCCTCGGGGCCGTGGCCCGGAAGTACGCTCACAGGATCCCGTTCATCGTCAAGATCAACCACAATGAGCTTCTCACGTTCCCGAACAATTTCGATCAGATCATGTTCGGCACCGTGGAACGGGCCTACGAGATGGGCGCGGCCGCGGTGGGCGCGACGATCTACTTCGGGTCCCTCGAGAGCGATCGTCAGATCCAGGAAATCGCGGAGGCCTTCTCTCTCGCTCACGATCTCGGAATGGCCACCATTCTCTGGTGTTACCTGCGCAACTCAGCGTTCAAGAAGGAGAAGGACTTCCACGTGAGCGCCGACCTCACCGGGCAGGCGAACCACCTCGGGGTCACCATCCAGGCCGACATCGTCAAACAGAAGCTGCCCGAGAACAACGGTGGGTACCTCGCGCTCAACGAGGGCGGGGCGAGCTTCGGCAAGTTCGACAAGAACATGTACGACGAGCTGGGCAGCGACCATCCGATCGACCTCTGCCGGTGGCAGGTCGCGAACTGGTACATGGGCCGGGTGGGCCTGATCAACAGCGGCGGCGCCTCGGGCAAGAACGACTTCGGGGACGCCGTTCACACCGCGGTGATCAACAAGCGCGCCGGAGGCACGGGGCTGATCTCGGGACGAAAGGCCTTCCAGCGCCCGATGAAGGAGGGCGTGACTGATCCAGGACGTATATCTCGCCCCATCGATCTCGCCGGCCTGATCGAGTGCGGGGCCGTCGGCCCGGGCGGCCCCGCACTCTCGTTTCGGGAATGGGAACATCGGCGCGCTTCCGTCAGCCGCGGGATGGGACCGAAGGGCCTTTACCGGGTGCGCCTCTGGCTCTGACCGGCGCCGTCGCTCCGGACCGACCGGTGCCGGACACATCCCGAAGAACAGGTGGACGGATGAGCACATCTCGATCTCGATTCCCGCGGTACTTCGCAGCTCTCATCGTGCTGACCTCCGCCTGCACGGTGGGGCCCGACTACGAGCCACCCGACCTGACGACGACGGTCCCCGACCAGTGGCACACCGTGGTCGAAACCGAGATGGCCGCCGACACCACGGATCTCGAGATGTGGTGGCTTTCCTTCCACGATCCCCTTCTCACCGATCTCATCCGGCGAGCCGAGTTCGGAAACCTGGATCTCCAGGCGGCGGTGGGCCGAGTAGCGGAAGCCCGAGCCATCAGGGGCATCGCCAGGGGCGGGTACTGGCCGGACATCTTTCTCGGCGGCGCCTACAGCTACCAGAAACTCAGCGAGAACGGTCTCCAGGGAGCTGCGTCGGCCACCCCGCCCGACGAGGGAGGAGACGAGGCCTCGAGTGCATTGCTCGCGGATCCGTTCGATTCCTGGATCTTCGGGCTCGACATGCGCTGGGAGATCGACCTGTTCGGGCGGATCCGCCGAACCGTAGAGGCCTCTGACGCCCGGCTCCAGGCCTCGGTCGAGGACTACCGGGACGTTCTGGTGACCCTGTATGCGGAAGTCGGCAGTGCGTACGTCGATGCCCGGACCTTCCAGACCCGGCTCGATTTCGCGCGACAGAACGTACAGTCCCAGCAGTACAGCCTCGAGCTTACGAGGGATCGGTTTCGCGCTGGTCTGACCTCCGGGCTGGATGTCGCGCAGGCGGAACAGAATCTCGCACAGACGGAGTCGACCATTCCACGCCTCGAGATCGGCCTCGAGGCGGCGTTGAACCGTCTGGCGGTCCTGCTCGGCGAGGCTCCCGGCGCGCTGCACGACGAACTGCGGGCGGACACCGGACTTCCGGATCCGGACGACACGGACGCTTACGGCTTTCCGGCCGACCTGGTGCGCCGGCGGCCCGCCATCCCGCAGGCCGAACGGCTTCTCGCCTCGCAGACGGCGAGGATCGGGATCGCCACGGCGGACCTGTACCCGACCCTCTCACTCGGTGGGAGCGTCGGGCTCGAGGCGCTGGACTTCGAAGATCTCTCGGAAGGAACCAGCCTGTTCTGGAGCATCGTTCCGCAGATCAGCTGGCCGATCTTCACCGGCGGCAAGATCCGCAACCAGATCCGGGCCGAGGAGGCGCGGACGCAGCAGGCCCTGGCCGCTTACGAGCTGACCGTGCTGGCGGCGCTCGAAGAGGTCCAGAACGCCCTCGTCGCCTATGGTCAGGAGAAAGTCCGTCGCGACAGGCTGCTGGAAGCCGTTCAGGCCTCGCAGCGGGCCGTGGACCTGGTCGAGACGCAGTACCTGTCCGGCCTGACCAACTTTCAGAATTTCCTCGACGCACAGCGGTCGTTGTTCCGGCAGCAGGACGAGCTGGCCGAAAGCGCCGGCGAGGTCGTGAACAACCTGATCACGCTCAACCGCGCCCTCGGCGGCGGCTGGGCGCCGGGGCGGCCGGGGGCGACGGCAGCGGCCGCCACGGGAGAAGCGCCGCCCCCGCGGGCGGGAGGCGATCGATGAGTCTCGAATTCGGGTCCTTGCACTCTTCCAACGACAAGGCGGGCAGCGTCATGGATCTTCGCGACTCCTTCCTGGTCATCCTGGCGGGGGCATCGATTCTGTTGTCGGGCTGCAGCGGGGACGACGGTCCCGTCCGGCAGGCCCCGGAGGTCACGGTCTCGCAACCGGTCGTGCGGCCGGTACAGCCATTCGTGGACTTCACCGGAACGACCCGAGCGGTCGAATCGGTCGAAATCCGCGCCCGGGTCGGAGGCGTGCTCGAGCGGCAGAGCTTCCGGCCCTCCGAGATCGTCGAAGAGGGCCAGGTGCTGTTCGTGATCGAACCGGAGCAGTACCGCGCCGCGCGCGATGAAGCGCAGGCGTTGCTGCAGGCGGCGATCGCGGATTCCGCGCTGAAGGAGTCCAATCTGGACCGGATTCGGATCGCGATCGAGACGAACGCCGTCAGCAAACAGGACCTGGACCGGGCGCAGGCGGAGCGGGACGCGGCCGTTGCCGGGGTCCTCGGAGCCCGGGCTCGACTGTCGCGTGCCCAGCTCGACTACGAATACACCCAGGTACGAAGCCCGATCGCCGGACAGGTGGGCCGGCGACTCGTAGACCCGGGCAACCTGGTCGGATACGGTGAGCAGACGCTCCTCACGACCGTGAACCGGGTGCGGCCGATCCACGTGCTCTTCAACGCGCCCGAGTGGGTCGTGCTCGAAATACTGCGGCAGGTAGAGGGGGCCCGGCAACGCGCCGGGGAGGGGGACACGGAGGACACGGCGGCCCGGCCCACGGTCCAGGCGCTGGTGGGGACATCGGCCGACGAGGACCGTTTTCCTTTCGTGGGCGCGATCGACTTCATCGGAAACACCGTCGATCCGAGCACGGGAACGATCGAGCTGCGCGCCCTTTTCGAGAACGAGGATCGGCAGCTGTTCCCGGGCCTGTTCGTGCGTGTGCGACTGCTGGCCGCCGAGTCCGCGGATGCCCTTCTCATCGACGAGAGGGGAGTCGGCACCGATCTGGGTGGAAAGTACGTGTACCTGGTGGATGAGGACGACATCGTCGAGCGGCGCTACGTGAAGCTGGGTCAGCTCCAGCCGGATGGCATGATCGTCGTGGAGGAAGGCCTCGAGCCGGACGAGAGGTACATCTCGAGCGGACTGCTTCGCGCCCGACCCGGTCTCCCGGTCACGCCGCGCACCGAGGAGGAAATGGCGCAGCGACGGGACGCCGCCGGGGCGGAGGAGTAGGCCATGTTCAGCCGCTTCTTCATCTACCGGCCGGTCTTCGCGCTGGTCATCTCGATCGTCGTCGTCATCCTGGGCACGATCTCGATCCCGACGCTGCCCATCGAGTCGATGCCCGACATCACCCCTCCCACCGTGGAGGTGAGCACGAGTTTCCCGGGCGCCAACGCCCCGGTGGTCGAACAGACGGTCACCACGCCGATCGAGAAGGAAGTGAACGGCGTGGAGAACATGATCTACATGCAGTCGAAGAGCACGTCGGTGGGCAGCATGAGTCTCACGGTCTCGTTCGATATCGGCACCGATCCCGACATGGCGGCCGTGCTGACGCAGAACCGTGTTTCGATCGCCGAGCCGCTGCTTCCCGAGGAGGTGAAGCGGCAGGGGGTGAAGACCGAGAAGAAATCGACGCAGATCACCCTGATGGTGAACCTCATTTCACCGGACGGTCGCTACGACGACATCTTCATCTCCAACTACGCCACCACGCAGATCAACGACGTGCTGGCCCGCGTGCCCGGCGTCGGGAAGGTCGTCGGAATGGGCGCCAAGGATTTCGGCATGCGGATCTGGATCGATCCGCAGAAGCTCCGGGCGCGCAACCTGACCACGGACGAAGTGGTGAACGCCCTGCGGGAGCAGAACGTGCAGGTGGCGGCGGGGGCGATCGGCCAGCCGCCGAACCCCGAGGGTCTGAATTTCCAGTATACGATCACGACGCTGGGGCGGCTGGAGACGGTCGAGCAGTTCGAGAACATCATCGTCAAGACCGGTCAGGCCGGCGAGTTCGTGCGGATTCGCGACGTGGCCCGGGTGGAGCTCGGCGCTCAGGACTATTCCTGGTACGTGCAACTCGACGGCGCCCCGAGCGTCGCGATCGCGGTCTACCAGCTGCCGGGCTCGAACGCTCTCGCGGTCGCACAGGGCGTCAGGGACGCCGTCGCCGAGCTCGAACAGAGCTTTCCCGAGGGGCTCGAGGCCGTCATCGCCTACGACTCCACCGAGTATATCGAAGCCTCGATCGACGAGGTCATCGGAACACTGATCATCGCGATCCTGCTCGTCATTTTCTCGGTGTTCATCTTCCTCCAGGACTGGCGGACCACCGTCATTCCGTCCGTGACGATTCCTGTGTCGCTGATCGGCACCTTTTTCGTGATGAAGCTGTTCGGGATGTCGATCAACAACCTGACACTGTTCGGCCTGGTGCTGGCGATCGGCATCGTGGTGGACGACGCGATCGTCGTGGTCGAAAACACCATGCGCCTGATCGACGAGGAGGGCATGGAGACGAAGGCCGCCACGGCGAAGGCGATGGAAGAAGTGGGAGGAGCCATCGTCGCGACGACGCTGGTGCTGCTCGCGGTGTTCGTACCTACGGCCCTGATGCCGGGACTGACCGGGCGCCTGTATCAGCAGTTCGCGATCACCATCTCGATCGCCACCGTGTTCTCTTCGATCAACGCGCTGACCCTGAGCCCTGCGCTCGCCGGCATGCTGCTTCGCCCGTCGCCCGAGAAGCGCGGCCGGTTCTTCTCGAAGTTCAACGACCTGTTCGAGGTCACGACGGGAAAATACATGACCGCGGTAAGGGGGCTCGTGCGCCGCACCGGCCCGGTCCTGCTCGGGTTCGCGGGCCTCATGGTGGCGATGTTCCTGAGCTTTCGGATGATTCCCGCAGGATTCATCCCGGACGAGGACCAGGGGTACTTCTTCGTCAACGTCGAGTTGCCCGACGGAGCGTCCATGCAGCGCACCGAAGCGGTGCTCGACCGGGTGAACCGGGCGTTGGAGAACACGCCCGGTGTGGCGAACTTCATCACGATCGGCGGCTTCTCGATGCTCAATGACGTCCAGGGATCGAACTTCGGCGCCGCCATCGCCACGCTCGAGAACTGGTCGGAGCGGAGCAGGGAAGAACACGTCGAGCAGTTGATGGCAAACCTCCAGCGCTACCTGTTCACCATCCAGGAGGGCCGCGCGCTCGCCTTCGGGCCACCGCCGATCACCGGGCTCGGCAACGCGACGGGCTTCTCGATGGAGCTACAGGATCGCGGCGGTGTGGGCCTGCAGCAGCTTCAGACCTTCGCCAACGACCTGGTAGCCGCCGGTAACGCGAGTCCGGTCGTCGAGCGCCTCAACCAGAATTTCACCGCCAACGTCCCGCAGCTGTTCGTGGACGTCGATCGGTACCGGGTGAAGACCTATGGCGTGCCCCTGCAGACCGTGTTCAGCACGCTGCAGGCGAACCTCGGTTCGGCCTACGTCAACGACTTCAACATCTTCGGTCGGACCTGGAGGGTGCAGGTGCAGGCAGATCAGCAGTTTCGTTCCAAGGTCTCCGACATCGACCGACTGGAGGTACGAAACGCCGCAGGAGACATGATCCCGATGGGCACGCTGGCGCAGGTGAGAGATACCGTGGGACCGGGCGTGATCACCCGGTTCAACATGTTCCCGGCGGCCTCGATCACGGGCGTACCGGCCCCGGGGAAGTCCTCCGGACAGGCGGTGGCCGAGATGGAGCGTCTGGCCGCCGAGTATCTGCCGGCCCAGATGGGCTACCAGTGGTCCGGCGTGACCTATCAGCAGATCGCGGCCGGCAACCTGGCCCCGATCATCTTCGGTCTCGCGATCATTTTCGTGTTCCTGTTCATGGCGGCGCAGTACGAGAGCTGGCTGATCCCGCTGGCGGTACTGATGGGGGTGCCGATGGCGATCTTCGGGGCGATGCTGGGCACGGGGCTCCGGCAGCTCGACAACAACATCTACACGCAGATCGGACTCGTCCTTCTGATCGGTCTCGCGGCCAAGACGGCGATCCTCATCGTCGAGTTCGCCAAGCAGCAGAGGGAGGAGGGAAAGCCGGTGATCGAGGCGGCGGAGACCGCGGCGTTGCTTCGCTTCCGTCCGATCCTGATGACTGCGTTCTCCTTCATTCTCGGGGTAATTCCGCTCGCCATCGCGTCGGGTGCGGGTGCCGCGAGTCGCGTGTCGCTGGGCACCGCCGTTCTGTTCGGAATGCTGATCGCCACGGCGAGCGGCGTCTTCCTGATCCCGGCGTTCTACGTGATCATCCAGGGCCTGAGGGAGGGGAGGGAATCGAGCGAAACGGGCGTCGTCACGAACCCCTCACCGAGCGGGTCCTGACGGAGAGGCGGACTGGGGCCGCGTCACGCATCCCGACCCGCTATATTCCGGCCGACCGGGGCGCAGGCCGACCGATCGGCCGGGCACCACCAGAGCATGCACCTTCCACACTCCGGAGCGGTACGCTTGGACCTCAAGGGACGCAGTTTCCTCAAGCTGATGGACTTCACCCCGGAGGAGCTCCATTACCTCCTCGAACTCTCCTTCGAACTGAAGCAGGCGAAGCGGGATGGCCAGGAAATCCGAAGGCTGTCGGGCCGCAACATCGCTCTGATCTTCGAGAAGACGTCCACGCGGACGCGCTGTGCCTTCGAGGTCGCGGCCTACGACCAGGGTGCTCACGTCACCTACCTGGGGCCGACGGGTTCTCAGATCGGGCACAAGGAGTCGGTGGCCGATACGGCACGCGTGCTGGGCCGGATGTATGACGGAATCGAGTATCGAGGATTCGGACAGGAGCGGGTCGAGACCCTGGCCGAGCGATCGGGCGTTCCGGTGTGGAACGGGCTCACCGATGAGTATCACCCGACGCAGGTGCTGGCCGATGTGATGACGATGATGGAGCATACCGGACGGATGCCGGATGGCATTTCCTTCTGTTACATGGGAGACGCCCGCAACAACGTACATGGGAGACGCCCGCAACAACGTAGGGAATTCACTGATGGTGGGGGGCACTCTGCTGGGGATGGACGTCCGTCTGTGCGCTCCGCGCGACCTGTGGCCGGAGGAATGGCTGGTGCGCCGATGCCGGCAGTTCGCCGAAGATTCGGCAGGGCGGCTGCTGCTCACCGAAAGCGTCGAGAAGGGAGTGAGCGACGCGGACTTCCTGTACACCGACGTCTGGGTTTCGATGGGCGAGCCGCCGGAGCGCTGGGCGGACCGGATCGCCAGGCTGAGACCCTATCAGGTCAATCGACGTGCGATGGAGCTGACCGGAAACGCCGAGGTGCGATTCCTCCATTGCCTGCCTGCCTTCCACGACCGGAAGACGAAGGTGGGCGAGGAGATATATCGCGAATTCGGACTGGACGGGATGGAGGTTACGGACGAGGTCTTCGAGTCTGCCGCGTCCATCGTGTTCGATCAAGCAGATAACCGTATGCACTCGATCAAGGCTGTCATGGTCGCCACGCTCGGCGACGCATCCCGGGAGGACATCGAGTAGATGCCCAATCGACGCAGGACGTTCCTGGCAACGCTGACCCGCAGTCCCTGGGGACTCTTCGGGACGATCATGGCCGGTACCAGTGCCTTTCTGATCATCACGCTTCTCGCATATGAGGCGATCGGAGAGACCGGCCACCCGTACCTGGGCATCATCACGTACATCTTGCTTCCGATCTTTCTGATTATCGGGCTGGTCTTCATCGCTATTGGAATCCGGCGCCAGACGAAGAAGCGACTCGCGCGGGAAGCATCTGGCGAGCTGATTCCGGAGTTTCCGATCATCGATCTGAACGACGACCGGACGCGAACGTGGTTGCTCACGGCGGGCGGATTAGGTGCCGTTGCGGCGGTTCTGCTGGCCACGACGACCATGAAGGGCGTCGAGTATGTCGACTCCAACCAGTTCTGCGGCACGACCTGCCATGTGATGGAGCCCGAATGGACCGCCTATCAGCGCTCGCCGCATGCGCGGGTGCACTGCGTGGACTGCCACGTCGGCGGCGGGGCGAGCAACTTCATCCAGGCGAAGCTGTCGGGAGTTCGGCAGGTCGTCGCGCTCGCGACCCATTCCTACAATCGGCCGATTCCGACCCCCGTGCACAATCTCCGGCCGGCGCGGACCACCTGCAACGAATGTCACTGGCCGACCCGCTTCCATGGCAACCGGACCCGCGTGATCACGCGATTCCGCAGTGATTCGGCCAACACGGAGACGCAGACGATCATCGTCAACAACGTCGGCGGAGGGCAGGAACAGGGGGTCTCAGTGGGAGTCCACTGGCATGTCGATCCGTCCCTGGAGGTTCATTACACGTCCGATGAGAGCCGGGAGTTTGTGCAGGAGATCGAGACGGTCTATGCAGATGGGACGAAGAAGGTATTCCGACGGGACCTCGGACCGGACGATCCGCCGGC
>JARRPA010000068.1:0-12323 GCA_037383305.1 Gemmatimonadota bacterium
CGTCCATCGACCTGTCCGGAGATGCCGGTGCCCGGCTCCTCATGAATCTCTTCCCCGGCCGGAAGCGCGATGCCCCTTTCGATGGCATCTGTCACGATCGCGCGGGCGATCGGGTGCATGCTGAATCGCTCGAGCCCGGCTGCCACCCTCAGCGTCTCGCGGTCCGCGCGCTTCACGGTCAACTCTCCCCGGGTGACCGTCCCGGTCTTGTCCAGCGCCACCATGGTCGCATCCTCCAGATCGAGGAGCCCATCGGCGGAACGGAAGACCAGGCCACGCCGAGCGGCCGCGCCGAGACCCGCGGCGGCAGCCAGGGGACGGGACAGCGCCAGCGCGCAGGGACAGGCAACCACGAGAACGGCGACGGTGGCGCTCAGAGCCGTGACGCGGTCTCCCGCCAGCAGCCACCCCGTGGCGGTCGCCGCAGCCACGAGCAGCGTGGCCGCCGTGAACCACGGAGCGATCCGATCGGTCGAGTTGAGTCGCACGGGCCGGTCGGCCGCGGTCCGGAGCTCGGCCGCCATCCGCTGGAGCACGGTCTCTGCGCCGACCCGGGACACGGTAACGGTCAGGGCTCCGTCGAGCAGCGCGGAGCCCGCGACGACCTCGCTTCCCGCCGACACCTCGACCGGTTCCGCTTCCCCCGTGATCAGTGACATGCGAACGGAGCCCCTTCCCTGCGACACTATACCGTCCGCCGCCAGTTCCTCTCCCGCACCTATGTCGATCCGGTCGCCCGGCTGGAGGTCGGAGGCGGAAACCGTCTCGACCTCCGAACCGGTCCGGCGTCGCACCGTGGCCGGAACGGAGGCAGCCAGCGACAAAGCCGCCTCGGCGGCCCTCCGGCGGCTACGGCCTTCGAGCATGCGGCCTGCCAGCAGAAGCGCGACGAGCATGGCGAGGGAATCCAGATAGGTCTCGTGACCGGTGACGGTCGCCAGAACTCCGTGCAGGTACAGAACGGTAATCGCGATCGCGATCGGGAGGTCCATGTGCAGGACCCGGTTCCGCAGTCCCTGAATCGCTCCGGAGAAGAACGGCTCGGCGCACCAGAGAGCCACGGGTGTGGCGAGAAGCAGCGAAGCCCAGCGGAAGAGGGCCTCGTAACGCGGCTCGAGAGAGGTGATCCAGCCGAGGTAGATCGGCACCGAGAGCATCATGATGTTCAGCGCGCAGAACACGGCGACGCCCAGCCGGATCAGCAGGCCCCGGTCCGGCGCGCCCTCCTCGCCGAGAAGCCGGGGTCGGTACCCGAGGGCCGCGATCTTCCCGGCGAGCTCAGCCAGCGTCACGGTTTCGGGGTCCCATCGGAGGCTGGCCCGTCCGGTGGCGTAGCTGACCGTCGCCTCCTTCACTCCCGGCGTCCCCTGAAGCAGGTGCTCGGTGACCCAGACGCAGGAGGCGCAGCGCAGCCCGTCGACCACCAGTCGGACTTCGGCGGTTCCATCGGCCCGGTGGGTGACGGGAGCGGCCGCCCACCCGCCGGCCGCTGTGCCCGGCCGGGGCGCGTAATCCGTGCGTTCCTCGTAATAGCGCTCGAGTCCGGCCCCTCGAATGATCGCAGCCGCCATCTCGCAGCCGAGACAACAGAAGGTGTCTTCCTCTCCCTCGACGGGGGTACCGCAGTGGGGACAACGGGAGGTGGTCAGCGCGGCTCCGTCTGATACGTGTCCACGACCTGGTCTTCGCCCGAGACGGCGACCCAGATGAAGGCGATGTTCATCAGGATCACGATCAGCATCCCGACGATCAGCGCGGCCGGCCAGATTCTCCGATCGAACCCGGTCGGCTTCGAATCAGATTCCGGTCTCGCCAATGGCCGCTCCGCTCTTGAATGTGGGAGACAGAACGATCGAGCCATCATCGGCCGCGACCCGCACCTGGAAGGGGGTCGTGCGCGCGAGCGTCACGGTATTCGGCACCCGGACGATCAGGGGGATCGTGCGGGTTTCCGTGGAACCGAGCTCGACCACATCCGTGAGGACTTCGGCCTCATCCAGTCCCGAGACCGTGATGTCGTACGTGATCCGCCCTGCCGAAGCGTTCTTGTTGGTGATCTTCAGCAGGAACGTGTTCCGCGTGTAGCCATCCGCGTCCATCGTGTACAACGAGCCCGGAGCCCGGTTCACGGTGGCCTCGAAGGTCACACGGGTCGCGGCCAGGATCCCGCCGGCTGCTACGATACCGACGAGAATCGCGGCGTACAGGATCGTTCGCGGGCGCCACCGGCGAACCTTCCGGCCCTCGGTTTCCGCGATCGAGCCGTAGGCCACGAGCGTCGGGTGGCCGAGCTTCTCCATCACGCTCGTGCAGGCGTCGATGCACCGGGCACACTGGATGCACTCGAGCTGAAACCCGTCGCGGATGTCGATGCCCTGCGGACACACCGCGACGCACTTGTTGCAGTCGATGCATCGACCTTCCATCGCCGCCTGCCGGCCCGCCTGTCGGGGTTCGCCACGAGGCTCGTCGTACGTGATGATCAGGGTCTCTTCGTCGGCCAGCACGCTCTGGAAGCGGGCGTACGGACAGACGTAGTTGCAGAACTGCTCCCGGAACCACGTGAAGTCGAGAAACCAGAAGCCGGTGAAGATCGCGACCAACGCGTACTCGACGGGACCCGCCTGGCCGGTCCACAGCTCCCGCGCACCGGCGAAAATGCTCATGCCGGCCATCGCGAGGAACACGGATACGGCGAGGAAGACCGACCATTTGGCCGCTTTCCGCCACGCCCGGTCGAAGCTCCAGCCCTTCGCGTCCCGCCGCCTCCGCGTCAGCCGGTCGCCTTCTATCCACAACTCGACGGGCCGGATCCACGATTCGAGGAATACGGTCTGCGGGCAGGCGTATCCGCACCAGATCCGTCCGAACACGGCCGTGAAGAAGAAGAGCGAAAAGGCGGCGAACCAGAGAATGAGCAGCAGGAAGATGGTATCGGACGCGGTGAAGATACTGCCGAACAGATAGACCGTCCGCGCCGGCACATCGATCCGGAAGGCCGGATGGCCGTTGACCGTGATCCACGGCGTAATCAGGAGCAGCAGGTGGAGCCCGAGAAAGGTCCAGCGCCGGATCGTCATGAATCGGCCCTGGATCGACTGCGGGTAGACCCATTCCCGCGTATGTGAGAATCCCAGCACGTCTATACCTCATGTCCGCGAGCCATCCGCCCGGCGGTCGACCGCCGGAAGCGAATCCTACTCGCCGACCAGTTCGGCGTTCTTCGAAAGGACGTAGGCCGCGACCTGGTTGACCTTTTCGGGACCGAGAATGGGACCCCAGGTGAGCATGCCCTTGTCGGGTACACCCTCCGTGATGATTCGTATCACTTCCTCAGGCTCGCCGCCATGAATCCACTCGTCATCGTTCAGGGGCACCCCGATTCCACCTTCCAGGTCTCCCCCGTGACACATGAGACAATTCTGAACGTAGATCTCCTCGCCCGCCGCCACCGCTTCGGGCGTGATCGCGAAAGAGACCTGGGCCATCGCCTGTTCCGGCCAGCGCACCTCGGCCGCCTGCATTTCGGCCGCGAGCTTGCCTTCCTGCGAACGGTCGGAGATGAAGTGGTACCAGAGCCCGTACCCGAACGCCCAGATCACCGTCAACCAGAGCAGTCCGAGCCACCAGTCCGGCAGGGGATTGTCGTACTCCTCGATCCCGTCCGCTTCATCCGCGTGTCCGAGAACCCGGTTCGTTTCCTTGCTCAACGATCGATTCCCTCCTCGAAGGGCAGCATGGCCGCTTCGTCCCACTTCTGCTTGTTCGCCGGATTGTAGGCATACCAGATCCAGCTGATATAGGCGACCATGAACAGGATCGTCATCACGGCCGCCATCCACCCGAGTCCTATCGTCTCGCGTGCCTGCTCGATCAGAGGATGCATCAGTACTCCACTCCCTGTGCCTCCAGCTCGGCCCGTCCCTCGACGCCCAGTCGCTGCAGATAGGCGATCAGGGCGACGATCGCACGGTCGGGCGTCGTCTCGATGCCGGCCGTCGCCAGGCGGGCCACGATCTCGGCCCCCTGTTCGGCCAGGCTTTCCTCGACGCCGGCGACGTCCTCGTCGGTATACGGGGTGCCCGTCTTCCTCAACGCGATCACCGAAGCCCGGACGTCCTCCGGGTCGATCCGGTCCTCCAGCAGCCAGGGATACGGAGGCATCACGCTGCCCGGCGTCGTCGAGCGCGGATCCCGCATGTGCTCGTAGTGCCAGGCGTCAGGGTACTTGTTCCCCACCCTGTGCAGGTCCGGGCCGATCCGTCGCGACCCCAGCTGAAACGGCCTGTCGTACTGATACTCCCACGCGCGAGACCAGGGTCCATATCTCAGGATCTCCGCCCGCATCGGCCGAACCCATTGTGAGTGACACAGATAGCAGCCTTCCGACACGTAGATGTCGCGTCCGGCGACCTCGAGCGGCGTGTACGGCGTGATCGCCTCCGTGAACATCGGAACGATCTCCACGATCCCGCCGATCAGAATCGCGACCGTGGCGGCGACGGCGAAGAGGGCCGCGTTGCTCTCGAATACCCGCCGGTGAATCTGTCCGTACTTCTTTTCGGACCCGTGGTCCTTTTCGTTCTCTGCCATCTCTCTCCCCCGATCAGCGGGCCGGAACGGTCGCCGGAGTGTCGGCCGCGACCCGCTCGGGTCCTCGAACGGTCTTGAACACGTTGATCAGCATCATCACCGCCCCCACGAAGTAGAGCGATCCGCCCAGCAGACGGAGCCAGTAGAACGGCTCGAGGCGATGCACGATGTCGATGAAGATCGGATTGGCGAGCTGGCCGGCATCGTCGACCGCGCGCCACTGGAGCCCTTCCATCAGACCGGCCGCCCACATCGCCACGGTGTAGATCACGATGCCGATCGTGGCGAGCCAGAAATGCTGGGTGACCATCTTCGGATAGGCCACTTCCCGATTCCACAATCGCGGCAGCAGCCAGTAGAGGACGGCGAACGTCAGCATTCCGTTCCAGCCGAGCGCTCCGGAATGAACATGGCCCACCACCCAGTTCGTGAAGTGCGCCAGGCCGTTGACCGAGCGGATCGACATCATCGGCCCCTCGAACGTGCTCATGCCGTAGAACGTCACGCCCACGACCATGAACTTCAGAATCGGGTCCGTCCGAAGCTTGTGCCACGCTCCCTTGAGCGTCAGCAGTCCATTCAGCATGCCGCCCCAGGAGGGAGCCAGCAGCATGATGCTGAACACCATCCCGAGCGTCTGCGCCCAGTCGGGCAGCCCGGAGTAGAGCAGGTGATGCGGCCCGGCCCAGATGTAGAGGAAGATCAGGCCCCAGAAGTGGATGATCGAGAGCCGGTAGCTGTAGATCGGCCGGTCCGCCGCCTTGGGCAGATAGTAGTACATCAGTCCGAGGAAAGGCGTCGTGAGAAAGAAGCCCACCGCATTGTGCCCGTACCACCACTGAACCAGCGCATCGGTCATCCCCGAGTAGATCGGGTAGGACCGGAGAAAGGTCGCCGGCATCGCGAGGTTGTTGACGATGTGGAGCACGGCGATCGTGATCACGAACGACATGTAGAACCAGATCGCGACGTAAATGTGCTTTACCTTCCGTACCGCGAGCGTTCCGAAGAAGTTGATCGCGAACACCACCCAGATCAGCGTCACGGCGACGTCGATCGGCCAGATCAGCTCCGCATATTCGCGCGACTGGGTAAGCCCCAGCGGATAGGTGATCGCGGCCGACACGATGATGAGCTGCCACCCCCAGAAGTGAATCTTCGACAGCGTGTCGCTCCACATCCGGGTCTTCAGCAGGCGCTGCATCGAGTGGTAGATGCCGGTGAAGCAGATATTTCCGGCGAAGGCGAAGATCACCGCGTTCGTATGCAGGGGGCGAAGGCGTCCGAACGTCGTCCACGGAAGCCCGAGATTCGCGGGCCACCAGGCGAGCTGAAGGGCGATGATCACCCCGACCAGCATACCGACCACTCCCCATATCGCCGTGGCCAGAAAGAACTTCCGAACGATGTCGTCGTCATAATCGACGACGCCCGGCCCTGGGGCAGCGGTCGCTGCAGACACGGCGCTTTCCACGTGAGACCCCGCTGTTTCGCTGGTTGAGAAGACCGTGGTACGGGCGTATCCTTACGATCGAACCGGGGGAGAGCAACCCCTGCAACGCGAACGCTCTCCTCGGACCGGAAGGGTCCGGGAAAGTGGGTCGACAGGATGCTTCAGCTCGTCGCAGGTGCCGGCGTCGCCGGCCTGGTCGGAAGTCTCCACTGCATCGGGATGTGCGGGGCGTTCGCGGTGGCCTGCGGC
Source organism: Gemmatimonadota bacterium (assembly GCA_037383305.1). GTDB lineage: Bacteria > Gemmatimonadota > Gemmatimonadetes > Palauibacterales > Palauibacteraceae > Carthagonibacter. The sequence goes on from JARRPA010000068.1 coordinate 6,296, forward strand.
GGAAGCGCACGTCAGTCCATCTTCTGGCACGCCGGGCGGCTCTCCACCTACATGATTCTCGGGGCGCTGGCCGGGGCGTTCGGCGGCGCGATCCCCGGTCCGGGTTGGATCGCAGGGGTCATTTCCACGGCGTTGATCGTCTGGTTCGCCCTGGTTCTCGCCGGCATCCTTCCTGAGCCGAAGATCAGGATCCCGGGCGTTCAGGAGGCAGCGAGCAGGCTGATCTCGAAGCCGGAAGCCGGGGCCCGATACCTGTTCGGGCTCGCCAACGGCCTGCTTCCCTGCGGGCTCGTATATGCGACGCTGGCCATCCCCGTGGCGATCGGCGATCCGATCGGCGGCGCCCTGGCGATGCTCCTGTTCGGTCTCGGAACCGTGCCGGCGCTGGCGGCCGTGACGTTCGGGCTTCGGAAGGCCGCGCTGCAGGACATGCGGGTGCGGCGCCTGCTCGCCGCTGCGGTGCTGCTCGCCGGCTTGTGGTCGATCGGGATGCGCCAGGGACTGATCGGCGGCGGGCATATGATGGAGCACGGTGCAGCTGGGGGCGACATGCCGGCGATGGAGCACGAAGGTCACGACCCCGAGATGCCGGCCATGCAGCCGGAGAGCCCGCCGGACGGCTGATTTCAGCCGGGTGTGGTTTGCCCCGTACCGCTCTCATGTCAGCTAGACAGGTCCCACGAGTTCGTTTACCATGGTCCTCCGTCACGCTCCGGGGCTGACGGATCCCAGACTGCTCTACAGCGAGGCTGCATTTGGCGGGAGAGAATCACATCCGCGCGATGGGACCGCGTCTCGTCATCGCGTTCCTGGCATTCTCCTCGGCATCCTCGGTGGCCGGCCCGGAGCGCCTCATCGCTCAGCAGATGGACCACGCACACCATGGGTCGGCCGAAGACCTCCCGGTCATGCCGTCGGCCGCGATGATCATGCACATGATCCGCAACCCGATGCTGCCAGGACTGAAGAACGCGAGGCCCACCGTAGCGAAGTTCCTACCGGGTGCGGGGATCGACCCCGCAACGCTTCCGATGGCCGGATCCCGTCAGATCCTCGATCTCGCGACCGGAGACACGCTGGATCTCGAGGCGTCGCTCGTCCGGAAGATGGTCGCGGGCCGAAGCTTCGTGATGTACGCCTTCAACCAGCAGATTCCCGGTCCCCTGATCCGCGTCCGGAAGGGCGCGGAGATCCACGTCCGGTTCACCAATCGGATCGACATGGAGACGACCGTCCACTGGCACGGACTCAGGCTGGACAACCGGTTCGACGGAGTGCCTGGACTCACGCAGGATCCCGTTCTGCCCGGCGAGACATTTCACTACACGATCCGGTTTCCCGACGCGGGCATCTACTGGTACCACCCTCACGTCCGCGAGGACATTCAGCAGGATCTGGGGCTGTACGGGAACATGCTGGTGCGTCCGGTCGGTGAACCGTACGACGACCCGGTGCACCGGGAAGAAGTCGTAACGCTCGACGACATCCTGATCGAAGGCGAGTCGCTCGTTCCATTCGGGCGGGAGAGGGCGAACTTCTCGATCATGGGCAGGTTCGGAAACGTGCTGCTCGTAAACGGCGAGACGAAGTACGACCTCGAGGTGGATGCGGGCGAGGTGGTCCGCTTCTACCTCACCAACGTCTCGAACACCCGCACCTTCAACCTCTCGTTCGGTGGAGCTCCGATGAAGCTGGTCGGTGCCGACATCGGGAAGTTCGAGAAGGAGATGTTCGTGCGCAGCGTCGCGATAGCGCCGGCCCAGCGATACGTGGTCGAAGAGATGTTCGAGAATACCGGCGAGTACGCTATCTCCAACCGGATCACCGCTCTCAACCACATGCAGGGCAAGTTCTTCGCGGCCGTGGACACGCTCGGCGTCGTTCGGGTGTCCGACGAGGCAGCCGCGCCGGATCGAAGTGAGTCCTTTCGCGCGCTGCGCGTCGTCGAGGAGGTGCGTCGGGAGGTCGAACCGTACCGGAAGTACGTGGGCTCACCCGTGGACCGGGAGCTCGAGCTGACGGTCGACATTTCCGACCTTCCGGTCCAGGTGATGCAGTTCATCGCGATCGACACCACCTATCGCTCGCCCGTCGAATTCACAGACGCCATGTCCCACATGAACTGGCTCTCCACCTCCAACGAAGTCCGCTGGATCCTCCGTGACGTCGATACGGGGGAGGAGAACATGGAGATCGACTGGGACTTCAGGGTCGGCGACATCGTCAAGATCCGTCTCCGGAACGACCCCGACGCGTTTCATCCGATGAACCATCCCGTGCACCTCCACGGACAGCGCTTCCTGGTCCTTTCCCGGGACGGCGTGCCCAACCAGAACCTCGTCTGGAAGGACACGGCGCTGCTCCCGGTGGGCGCCACGGTAGACATACTGCTCGAAGTCACGAACCCCGGCGAGTGGATGCTCCACTGCCACATAGCGGAGCATCTCGAGGCGGGGATGATGATGGCGTTCTCGGTCCAACCAGAGGGAAACCAATGAATCGCAAACCGTTCGATCGACTCGTGGGGCTGGCCCTGGCGATCCTGTCGGTGCTGGCATCGACATCTGTCCTGGCGGCGCAGGACGCTGCTGAACCCGGCACCGAAAACATGCAGGTCATCGGCCGGTTTCACCCCGGTGACGGGCTCGAGATCAGCTACACCGATATCGAGATCGAGCAGGAGCCCGGGCGTCCCTACGCCTATCTCGCTCGTGTGCTGGGGCCGACGAAGGGCATGGATATAGTGTCGATCGAGGACCCCTCGAATCCGGAGTTGCTGTACCAGTGGCGCATAGAAGATCCCGAGCTGCACATCGGGCTCGGGGGCATGGACACGAAGTACTTCAAGCACGATGGACGCTATTACGTGATCCAGTCCCTCCAGTTCTTCGGCGGACCGGATACGGACCTGGGCGCGGTAGTATTCGACGTCACGGGGCTGCCCGATCCCTCGACCGTCACTGAGGTCGGCCGTATCCGAGCCGTCGATACGCCGTCCGGCTTCCACAACATCTGGGCCTACAAGCACTCCTCGGGGACGCCGATCATGGTGGCGACCACAAGCGGGCCGCATGCGAATCTTTACGACCTCTCGGCGTTCCTGGCCGGCGACGAGGACTACGGACTGATCGGCCAGGTACAGTGGCCGTCGACGGCGAGCGACTCACCGTTCGGACCGATGCAGGGCTACCACGACTTCTACGTCGCGTGGGAGCCGGAGTCGGGACGTGACATCCTCTACGGCTCAGGGCTGGACGGCTATTACATCTACGACATCTCCGACCTCGAGAATCCGAAGCTCATCACGTCGATCGTGGGCGTCATGGGGGTCACCCTCGCTCACACCCTCACTGCCACGCCCGACGCGAAATACGGGGTCGGACAGACCGAGTACAAGTACTCGCCGCTGCGCATCTACGACCTGGGGCAGGGCATTCACGGCGACGTGGACCGCATCACCTCCGAAGTCAGCGCGTGGACACGCAACTACAAGGCACTGTCGCACAACAACGAGATGCGTTGGCCGTACGTGTTCGTGTCCTCTTACAAGGACGGCATCGACATCTTCGACATCAGTGACCCCGAGAACCCGGTGGGAGTGGCCTACTACGATACCTACCAGGGACCCGAGAAGTCAGGTCTCGCGCTCGACCTCGGGATGACCTCCGGGAATCCCGTCGGGGAGAGCGACTTCAACGGCGCATTCGGCATCGACGTGCGTAACTACGACGGACTGATCGTGGCCAGCGACATGGTGACCGGCTTGTGGGTCCTGAAGCTGGACGGATTCGACGGCTGGCACGGTCCGGATCATGGAATGCCGGACATCTCCAGCGTGCAGGACTGGGATCACGGGCCGCGAGGATTGATCCCGTAATGGCTTTCGTGCTGGTCGTCCTGCTCGGGTCCGGCCCGTTCGTGCACCCCGATCAGTTCCCCCTCTTCCCCACGATGGGAAACGAGGGGGCGAGCGGTATGGTCCACCTGACTCAGCCATGGTCTCCGTTCGGGGTCTCGGTGGACGAAGACGGGCACGTCGTCCGCGACCTGCGGGTTGAAGTTGAGGGTCTGCCGACCCTGAATGAGGGGGTGTACATGGTATGGATCACCACGCCTGCCCTCGATCCGATCGTGGCACTGGGCTCGCTCGACCGGTCCGGTGTCGTCACTGGACCCACGAACTGGGAACAACTCATGGTCATCGTGAGCGTCGAGGCGGCAGACCGGGAAACCGGAGCACGCTGGTCGGGTCCGATCGTGCTCCGCGGCTTCTCGGCGGGAGCGCGCGTCACACCCCTCGCACAGCACTCGCTGTTCGCACCCTCGCCCGTCTAGGGACGATCGGCTCGACAGCCGAACGTCTGGTCAGCGGAGACGGTAGTGGCCACTATGTGTCAGCGGCAGGTACAGGTACGTATCTGTCCCCCACCCGACACCTGGAGAACGCAATGGCCTTTTACACCTGTGAAACCTGCGGAATGAGCGTCGGGACGATTACATGCGGCAAGTGCGGCAAGGAACTGGTGCATGACAAGGTCACCACCGACGCCGGCGCCACCGTCGCGGTCGCGAAGTGCCCCGACGGGCACGGAATGATCAAGTCGCCGATGTGCTGCGGCACGGACATGACCTGCTCCCTCTGACGCACGCCGGTCGAGAACCGGAGTCCAGTTCTCGACTTTCGGCCCGTCAGTAGTTATAATGCGTCGCCCCGGTAAGGTGCCGGGTAAGATGCGCTACCGTTACAGGACGTGGTTTCCGGGAGACCTGTTCTAACTGGTCTCCCGTTTTTTGTAGCGGCAGCGCACAGCCCTGTGCGGGGGTGAATTCGCCGCACGTGTGTCAGGCGGTCGGACGGTACGGATCAACCGGACTCCGACTACGACCTACTTAAGGAGCAGTATTGATGCGTACCAAGGGAACGGTGAAGTGGTTCAGCGATGAAAAGGGCTTCGGCTTCATCACGCTGGAGGAAGGCGGCAAGGACTGTTTCGTCCACCATTCCGCCATCCAGGGCGAAGGCTTCAAGTCGCTGAAAGAGGGAGACGTCGTGGAGTTCGACATGGTGCAGGGCCAGAAGGGCCCGGCCGCGGAGAACGTCACGCTCGCCAACTGACTTCACTGGCTGACGTCCGGCTCGAAAGGGGCCGCTCCAACCGGGGCGGCCCCTTTTCTTTCCGGCCCAGGATCTGTCGGTGTCGCACTATCAGCCTTCGATCACTCCCAGCTGCTGAAGTTCGAGATACTCCGTGCGAACCGAGTCCCGCTGCAGCCGCCACGGGCCGTTGGCCTCCTCGCGCCGCGCGAGATAGGACTCGTACTCCTGTAGAGCTGCCGCGGTATCGCCGACCAGCGCGTGGAGTCGAGCCTCTTCTCTCTGGAAGACAACGTCGTAGCCATAGGACCAGATGGCCGCCATCGGGGCACCTGCCCGCCCGCGTCGAGCGGCCGCCAGCCCTCGATCGTAGTCGCCGTCTTCGAGAAACCAGCGCACCAGCGGCAAGTTGAGAATCGGCCAGAATTCCCCGGTTGACCCCTCCTGTCTGTACACCGGTGCCCGGCGCGCCAGCGAATCGTAGCTGTCGATCGCCGATGCATGCGGAAGACCTGCCACCCTGAGCTGCCACGCTTCCAGAAGTGCAGCGCAGCCGGAAAAGAACTGCGGCGCCGGAACGTCGTTCCGAAGATGCCGGATCGTGGCCGACACGCCGGTCGTGTCACCCCGGGACAGAGCCCACTGTCCCAGCCAGCAGCGAGCGACGGCTGCGTCTTCCCGGTCCGAGTCACTGGATGGGACCTGGTCGGCCACCCGTCGCAGAAGGCGGACCGAATGCGCCGTGAAAGCGTCGGGAAGCCCGATGTAGATCGCCTCCCGCACCACCCCGATGTTCGCCAGCAGGTCGTCCGTGCGCGGCGGTGGGGAAGCGAAAGTTCCGAAGGGCGGTCGACCCATGTACTTCATCCACATGTCGTGCCAGCCCCAGTACAGCGCCGCGAATCGCGGGATGTAGGTCGGCCCACCGGCCTC
>JARRPA010000069.1:0-7128 GCA_037383305.1 Gemmatimonadota bacterium
ATGCACACCTTCTACTGGGGAGACTGGCACTGTGACCACACGGTCGGACCGGAGCTGTGCCCGAACATTTCGCCGACGGGCTGGGCCCGCGAGCGCGGCATGATCTTCACCACCCATCACGACGCCCCGGTGGCCCTGCCCAACTCCATGCGGGTGCTCGATGCGACGGTCACGCGGCGCAGCCGGACCGGCCGGATCGTGGGCGAGGGGCAACGGGTCGACCCCTACACGGCCCTGCGCGCCATGACCATCTGGCCCGCCTTCCAGATCTTCGAGGAAGACCGCAAGGGTTCGATCGAAGTGGGCAAGCTCGCCGATTTCGTGATCCTTTCGGACAACCCGCTGGAGGTCGATCCGAACACGCTGGCCGACTTGAAGGTCCTCGAGACCATCAAGGAGGGCACCACGGTCTGGAGCGACGGCGACTAGCCGGCGGCTCGAGGGATCTGCTCCCGGCGCCGCCGCGATGGACTCGGCGGCTTCAATCTTCGGGACGGCGCGGAAGCACGCCCCTCGGCGACGGCGCGCCGAACCGCAAAACTGGAACCGGGGCGGTGGAGACTGTACCTTGCCGGATGGAGGAAAGGTCGGGTTCGTTCGACCCGGGGTCGAACAATGGAATCCGGACTGAAGGATTTTACCCTCAAGGAGTGATAACGATATGAAGGAGAGCAGGATGCGCTGGACGGCCATGTTGGCGCTCGTGTTCGCGCTTGGCCTGACGGCATGTGGCGGCGACGCCAACGGAAGCGATGCCGACCAGGCAGTCGCCGATGCGAAAGAAGCTATGGCGGAGGCGGGTGAGACGGTCTCCGGTGCGATGGACGACGCCCGGGAAGCCGTCGAGGATGCGGGAGACGCGGTCTCGGAGGCCGTCGATGCGATCAAGCAGGAGATGCCGGAGGGCGTGACCAAGGAGATGATCGCGAAGGGCAAGGGCGTATACATGGGAGCTGGAATCTGCTCCTCGTGTCACGGCCCGGCCGGAAAGGGAATCCCGAGTCTCGGTGCAAACCTGACCGACGACGAGTGGCTTCATTCGGACGGCAGTTACGACGGAATCGTGAAGACGGTGATGGAGGGTGTTACGGCGCAGGAGTCGAGCTCGGGCGTTCCGATGCCCGCGAAGGCCGGCACGAACATCAGCGATGACGACGTGAAGGCGGTCGCCGCTTACGTCTGGACTCTCAGCAGGTAAGCCCGGATATCCTGTCCGGATCGCCGGCTAACGTCGAGAGAGGCCGGGGCCCCTTCGGGACTCCGGCCTCTCTCTCATCAGGGAAGGACAGAAATGATCCGTGTCGCGCTCATTCCGGGGGATGGCATCGGGCCGGAAGTCATTCGCGAGGGGCGCCGTTTGATCGATGCCGCCGTGGGAGCCGGCCTCGTGGACGTGCGGACGGAGGAGTTTCCGCACGGTGCAGATCACTATCTCGCCACGGGCGAGACGCTCAGCGACGAGGTGTTCACTCGTCTGCGCGACGAGTTCGACGCCATTCTCCTCGGAGCGGTCGGCGACCCCCGCATACCGGATAACCGACACGCCCGGGACATCCTGCTGGGTCTGCGCTTCCGCCTCGACCTGTTCATCAACTTCCGGCCGGCCCGCCTTCGCCTTCCCGAGCTGTCGCCGCTGAAGGACGCACGGGCCGGATGCCCGGACATCGACGTCTTCCGGGAGAACACCGAGGGTTTCTATTCGGGATCGGGAGGAGTGCTCAGACTCGGGTCACCCATGGAGGTCGCCACCAGCGAGTCGTTCGCGACCCGGTACGGCGTGGAGCGGATCGTCAGGGCCTCGTTCGAGCACGCAAGCACGCGCGCCCGACCCCGGGTCACTCTCGTTGACAAGGCCAACGCCGTTCCGCACGTCTATGGTTTGTGGCGCCGGGTGTTCACGGAGATCGCCGCGGAGTATCCGGACGTCGAGTCGGAGATGGGGTACGTGGATGCGGTCGCCATGCAGCTCGTCCGCGACCCGGAGCGCTTTTCCGTGATCGTGACGGAGAACTTCATCGGGGACATTCTCTCCGATCTGCTGGCGGAGTTGTCCGGTGGCGTGGGACTCGCGCCCTCTGCGAACTTGAACCCCGGGCGGCATGCGCTGTACGAGCCGGTGCACGGGAGCGCGCCCGACATCGCCGGACAGGGCCTGGCCAACCCCGTCGCGACTCTGCTTTGCGTAGCGATGCTCCTCCGGAACGCGGGAGAGGTCGCCGCCGCCGACCGGGTCGATCGGGCCGTGGATGCGTCGCTGGCGGAGGGTGTTCGAACCCCGGATGCGGGCGGGGAGGCGACGACCGAGGAGGTCGGCCGCTGGATCGCCGACCACGTGCGGGCCGACTGAGGCCCGGTTCCGAACCGGGCTGCGAGTACAGATACCGAAATACGGGGAGACCAGATGGGGACCATGGGTAGCGATCGGGACGTCGTATTTCTTTCCGCGATCCGGACGCCGTTCGGCACCTTCGGCGGCAGTCTGAAGGACCTCTCGGCCACGGAGCTTGGAGTCCAGGCCGCACGCGCCGCCGTCGAGCGTGCGGGCAACGCGCCCCAAGAGTACGACGAAGTCTTCTTCGGCAACGTGATTCAGACTTCGGCCGACGCCGTGTATCTGGCGCGGCACGTCGGACTCAACGCCGGCCTCCCCGAGGAGTGCCCGGCGCTGACCCTGAACCGACTGTGCGGATCCGGTTTTCAGGCGGTGATCGACGGTGCAGAGGCGATTCTCCTGGGGGGCGCCAGGCTCTGCCTGACCGGTGGCACCGAATCGATGAGCCAGGCGCCGCACGTCGTTCGCGGCGCACGCTGGGGCCTGCGGCTCGGTCCCTCGACTCCCTTCGAGGATTCGCTGTGGGAGGCCCTGACCGACACCTACTGTGGGTTTTCGATGGCGCAGACGGCTGAGAATCTCGCCGAGGAGTACGAGATTTCGCGTGAGGAAGTCGACGCGTACGCCCTGCGCAGCCAGCGTCTCGCCGCCGCCGCCTGGGACGAGGGACGGCTGGCCGAGGAAGTCGTGCCGGTATCGATGATGAAGCGGGGCAAAGAGGTCCTGTTCGAGCGCGACGAGCACATCCGGTCGGATACGACGATGGAGGCCCTCGCCGGCCTTCGGCCGTACTTCAAGAAGGATGGACTGGTGACCGCCGGCAACGCGAGCGGAATCGGCGACGGTGCCGCATCGCTGGTGATCGCCGATTCCGAGTTCGCCGCGGCCCATGACATCGAACCGATCGGACATCTGGTCTCATGGGCGGTGGCCGGAGTGCCCCCTCGGATCATGGGGATCGGTCCGGCCCCGGCCTCGCGCATGGCCCTCGAGCGCGCCGGCATCGGATTCGACGATCTGACCCTGGTGGAGGTGAACGAGGCCTTCGCGCCGCAATACGTGGCCGTCGAGAAGGAGCTGGGTCTCGATCGGGACAGGGTGAACGTAAATGGGGGTGCGATAGCTCTCACTCACCCGCTCGGAGCGACGGGCGCACGGATCACCACGACGCTCCTCCACGAGCTGCGCCGGCGGGGCGGAGGGTACGGGCTCGGCTCCGCCTGCATCGGCGGCGGGCAGGGAATCGCGGTCGTGGTGCGCGTGGACGGCTGATCGGTCGCTTCGGCCGGACCAGAGCAGCGGTCCCGCCGGAGCGGGAGGAACGCTGTGCGACGAGCGAATTCGCCGTATCTTGTCCATCCGCGACGGACAGTCCTTCGCAACGTCCCGGAGGGTTTCATGGAACTCATCCTCGCCCTGATCGCGATCGGCGGAACCGCGGCCCTCGCGACCAGTCTCAGAATTCTCCGCGAGTACGAACGTGCCGTGGTGTTCCGGCTCGGACGCGTGCGGCCATTGCGGGGACCCGGGCTCATTTTCCTCGTTCCGTTCGGCATCGAGCGAATGGTTCGAGTGGGCCTTCGCATCATTGCCATGGATATCCCGCCACAGGATGTGATCACGAGGGACAACGTATCGGTCAAGGTCAATGCCGTTCTTTACTTCCGGGTCCGTGACCCGAGCCGGGCCGTGCTCGAGATCGAGGACTTCCTCTTCGCTACCTCGCAGCTCGCGCAGACGACGCTTCGATCGGTAATCGGGCAGGCCGAGCTGGACGAGCTGCTCGCCGAACGCGAAAAGTTCAATCACATCCTGCAGAAGATGATCGATGAGGGAACTGATGCCTGGGGGATCGATGTCACGGGTGTGGAGGTGAAGGATGTCGATCTGCCACAGGAGATGAAGCGAGCGATGGCCAAGCAGGCCGAAGCCGAGCGGGAGCGCCGCGCGAAGGTGATCAACGCGGAAGGGGAGCTGCAGGCGGCGACGCGGCTGAAGGACGCGGCGCGACTGCTCTCGCAGCATCCGGCGTCGTTGCAGCTGCGTTTTCTACAGACCGCATCCGAAATCGCGGCCGAGAATAATTCCACGACCCTGTTTCCGTTACCGTTGGACCTCTGGCCGTTGCAGAAGGCCATCGCCAGCGCGGTCGGCGCGTCGGGCGAGCAGGTTGAGGACGAGTCGATCGCCGAGCTCGAAGCCAGGGCTCGCGCTTCGGCCGACGCGGCGCTGCAGCCCGTATCCGACATCGATCGCGCGGAAGAGGCGCAACTCCTGGGAGGCGGACCGCCCCAGAACCTGGAGGAGCTCGTCCAGCGCGTGCGTCAGAACGTCGAGAGGAAACACGTCGCCGACCCGAAGCGTCCGGAAGCGGCGAAGGCGGACGACGGGGACGAATAGGTGATGGCGATGGACTGCTCGAGCCCCTCGGAAGGACGTGTCGTTGGTCGCTGAGTCGCGGAAGGGGAACCCGAATGTCCCGATGCGCGTGAGTCGGGACCAGCTCGAGAAGGTCATCCATCGGGCGGCGGAGCTGCAGTTCGGCCGGGACGAGACGCCCGACGTGCTCGAAGCCGAGGAAGTGCTCCGAATCGCCGAAGAGGTCGGCCTCGAGGGCAGGTTCGTCCGCCAGGCGCTCGCAGAGGTGCGCGCGGACGCTCTCCTGCCGGCCCGACCCGTCGATGATTCCGTTCCCACCCGTCTGTGGGGCGAGGCGATTCTCGTGGCCGCTCGCGTCGTTCCCGGCGAACCGGGCGTGATCCAGGACCGACTCGCCCGGTATCTCGCCGAGCGGGAGAGCCTCCGATGTGTGCGGGACCGGCCCGGACAGCTCGTGTTCGAGCCGGCGAAAGACTTGATGAGCCACATCCAGCGCGGGCTGGATTTCGGCGGTCGAGGATACGACCTGGCCAAGGCGCGCTCGCTCGGGATCATGATCCAGACCCTGGAGGAGGGGCGCTCGCTGGTTTCGATCACCGCGGACATGTCCAATCAGCGCTGGGGCCATGCGGCAGGATGGTACGGGTCGTTGGGCACCTTCGGGCTCGGGTCCGCCCTGGGCGCCATTCTGGGAGGTGGGCTGCCGGCGCTGATCGTGATTCCAGCGGTGGCGTCGAGCGTCGGTCTGGTGGCCACGGTGGGGACCTCGAAGACGGTCGGCGTGCAGCGGCACCGACTCGAGCTCGCCGTCCAGGGGCTTCTGGACCGGCTGGAGCGCGGATTCGAGATGGCGGCGGACAGGCCGACGTTGAGGGAGAGAATCACCGAACTGCTGGAGGACTGACGCGGGTTCGGCGAGCGGCGCACAGCTGCGGAATCGGCCGGAGCACACCGAGAAGAAAAGGAGATATGAGACGTGAGCGAGATACAGAAGGTGGGTGTGGTGGGATGCGGCCTGATGGGACGCGGGATCGCACAGGTATGTGCGGCGGCCGGGTACGAGACGGTCGTCCGCGAGGTGAACGAGACGCTGCTGGAAAAGGGACTGGGTGCGGTCCGTGCCCAGCTGGACCGGGCCGTGGAGAAGGGCAAGCTGGGAGCGGAAGCGCGGGATGAGACGCTGGGCCGGCTGACGGGCACGGTCTCCCTCGACGATCTGGCCGATTGCGACCTCGTGATCGAGGCGATCGTCGAGAACATCGATGCGAAGAAGGACCTGCTGGGGGCGCTCGACCGTCAGAATCCCGACCACACGATCTTCGCCTCCAACACCTCCAGTCTGACGGTCACCGAGATGGGCGCGTCCACGGGACGCCCCGACCGCTTCGTCGGTCTGCACTTTTTCAACCCGGTACCCGTGATGAAGCTGGTCGAGGTCGTTCGCACGGGCTCCACCTCGCAGGACACTTTCGACAGGGCGTTCGCGTTCGCGAAGTCGCTCGGCAAGGTGCCGGTCGCCTGCCGCGACAACTCGGGATTCATCGTCAACCGACTCCTGGTGCCGTACATGCTCGACGCGATCCGGGGCTACGAGGAGGGTATCGGCTCGATCGAGGACATCGACACGGCCATGCAGCTGGGTACGGGATACCCGATGGGGCCGTTCGTGCTGGGAGATTTCGTAGGTCTCGACACGCTCTATTACATCGCCGAGATCATGTTCGAAGAGTACCGGGAGAAGAGGTTCGCTCCCCCGCCGCTGCTCAAGCGGATGTACCTCGCCGGGTATCACGGCCGGAAGTCGGGGAGAGGCTTCTACGACTATTCGGGTGACGAGCCGGTTGTGAGCGATTTCGTCCGCTGATGCAGATCCTGACCCCGTCCGTCCGCGTTGCGAGCGGACGGGGTTTCGGCTTATTTTAAAGGGATATATGCAGACGTCCATCAGCGTTCCCACAGGCGCCGAGAACGCCGTCACGTCGGTGGGCCTGGAGCGCCTGCACCTGCGGAATTTCCGGAATTTCCGGGATCTGCGATGCGAGTTTCCGCCGGCCGGGGCGCTGATCGTCGGACCGAACGGCGCCGGCAAGTCGAACCTGCTCGAGGCGATCTACTACCTGGAGATCTTCCGGTCTTTTCGAGGAGCTCCGGATCGGGAGCTGGTGCGGTTCGACGAGGACGTGTTCCGGATCGAAGCCGGGCTCTCGGGCGAGGCCGGGCCATCCGAGCTCGCAGCGGCGTTTGAAAGCATCGATCGTGTTGGTCCATGTAAAGCAACGATTCATGTTGAAGAAGTCGAAGATGTTCGAGTCGCTCGAAGAAAACAGGTTATTGAACGGGCAAAGATCCTCCTCAATAAAGTTCTTGAAGAAGGAAAAATGGAGGGTGAAAGTATTGCAGATAGTTGTTCATCTGCT
>JARRPA010000070.1:0-7090 GCA_037383305.1 Gemmatimonadota bacterium
CGCCGGTCAGATCGAGATCCTGCGAGGTCCCTCGACGCTGCTTTACGGAAGCTCGGCGATCGGAGGCGTCGTCAACACGATCGACCCGCGGATCCCCCGGGAAATCTCGACGCACCCGCTCACCGGCTTCACCCAGGTGCAGGGCGGCAGCGTCAACGACGAGATCAACGGGGCGGCCTCGCTGAATAGCTCGGTGGGTTCAGTCGGTCTTCACGCGAGCGGCCTGATCCGGGAAACTTCCGATTACCGGATCCCCGGCTATGCAGAGCCGGATCCCCTTCCGGGAGAAGAGAAACCGGGAGTGATCGAGAACAGCGCCCTGGAGACGCTGACCGGATCGCTCGGGGCCTCCTGGGTCGGATCGGCGGGTTACCTCGGGGGAGCGGTCACCGGGTACGGCACGCGATACGGGATACCGGGCCACGAACACGCTCACGACGAGGGCGACGAGCACGGCGAAGGAGAGGAACACGGCGAAGAAGCGGTGAAGCTCGACCTCGACCAGTTCCGGGCGGATGTCGAGGGAGCCTGGAGCTTCGGCTCCGCGGTCGTTCGGACTGCCAAGCTGCGCGCCGGATACGCCGACTACACGCACAAGGAACTCGAAGGAGAAGAAATCGGCACGCGTTTCGACTCCGAGGCGCTCGAAGCCCGGCTCGAGGCGACGCATGCTCCGCTCGGTCCTCTGACCGGTACACTGGGCGTGCAATACGGGAGCCGCGACCTGAGGGCATCGGGAGACGAGGCCTTCATCCCCGAGACCCAAACGAATGTCCTGGCGCTCTTCCTGTACGAGGAATTGCCGGTCGGTCCGGTGCGCTTCGCGATCGGAGGACGCTGGGAGGGTCACGAGAACGAGACCGTGGACGGCTTCCGACGGAGCAACGATGGGCTGTCCGGTTCGCTCGGAGTGAACTGGTCGGCGTCGGAGGCGGTCACCATTGCCGCCACGGGCTCGCGCTCGAGCAAGCTGCCGTCGGCCGAGGAGCTGTTCTCGGACGGCCCGCACATCGCGACCCGCCTCTACGAGATCGGCGATCCCGACCTCCGGAACGAGATCGGCTACAGCGGGGACCTCGCCGTGACGCTCTCGGCGGGCCGCGTGACCGGGCAGGTGGCCGGATTCCTGACCTCATTCGACGACTTCATCTTCCTCATGCCGTCCGACTCGACGGTGGACGGTCTTACCGTCGCGACCTTCGAACAGGCGGATGCGAACTTCCGGGGATTCGAGATCGACCTTCAGTTCTCCCTGGTGCATCGGCCGCAGAATCACCTCGCCCTGACCGCGTTCAGCGACTACGTGTGGGCCGAAACCCGCGACACCGGGGAACCGCTTCCCTACATTCCGCCGCTCCGCTGGGGTGTGGGTGGGCTCTGGGAGTACGGCCAGTGGAGGGCGACCTTGAACCTGCGCCGGGTGGAGGAGCAGACGCGGGTGTCGGAGTTCGAGTCCGAAACCCCCGCTTACGCCATGCTCGATGCTTCCGTGAGCTATCAGTTCGTCACCGGTTCCCTCGGACACGAGATCGTGCTCCGGGGAACCAATCTCACGGACGAGGAGGCGCGGAACCACGTCTCCGTGCTCAAGGATCTCGTGCCACTTCCGGGCCGCGACATCCGCCTGACATATCGCCTGGTGTTTTGAGCCGCTGTTGATTTCGAGGCCGATATAGATACATTCCGGAGAACGATCGCGACTCCGCGGTCGTTCTCCGCCCATGCGCCGGGATCGCCGGCAGCGGTGGCGGGATATTCTCAGAGGTGGTGGTCTCGAACCGTTTCCCTTCGGAGTTCCTGCAGGAAGCCGAACGGCTCTGCGGCGGGTCACGCCAGATCCCGGTCCGATTCGATCCGACGGTCCGGTCACCGAACGCATTGGAAGAAGATTGAAGAACGAAGCATTTCTCGGCGTGCTCGACGTAATGAGCAACGGCCGTTCCGGGTTCATCCGGCGTCCGCAGGCCTCCTATACCCCCAGCACCGAGGATGTCTACGTCGGACAGCGGGCGATTCAGAAATATCACCTCCGCACCGGCGATGAGATCACGGGCGAGGTCGGAAACCCGCCGGGGGCCGGGAAGAGCCCTCCGTTGAAGCGGGTGTTCACCGTGAACGGCGTTCCCGCCGACCAGCTCGGTCAGCGTCCCCATTTCAACCGCCTCTCCGCGATTCACCCCAATGAGCAGCTGGTTCTCGAATGCGGCCTCGAGCGTCGGGGCCAGCCGGACTATACGAATCGGATCATCGACCTGTTCTGTCCGCTGGGCAAAGGACAGCGCGCGATGATCGTGGCGCCATCGAAGGCGGGGAAGACTTTCGTTTTGCAGGCGATTGCCGAGGGTATCCTGCGCAACGACCCGGACGCCCTCGTCTACATTCTGCTCGTCGATGAGAGGCCCGAAGAAGTCACGGAGATGGAGCAGCACGGGTACGGAGAGGTCGTGGCATCGAGCTTCGACTATCCGGCCGAGCGCCACGTTCAGGTAGCGGAGATCACCCTGGAACGGGCCCGTCGCCGGGTCGAAATGGGCCAGGACGTCGTGATCATCCTCGATTCCATCACGCGTCTCGCCCGCGCGTACAACGCCGTCGAGACCGGCACCGGCCGGACGCTGACGGGTGGACTGGACGCGTCGGCTCTCGACAAACCGAAGCGGTTCCTCGGTAGCGCCCGGAACGTCGACCCGAAGCAGGGTGACGGATCGCTCACGATCATCGCCACGGCCCTCGTCGATACCGGCAGCCGGATGGACCAGGTGATCTTCGAGGAGTTCAAGGGAACCGGGAACAGCGAACTGGTGCTCAGCAGGGACCTCGCGGACCGTCGGCTCTGGCCCGCGATCGACCTGCTCGGCAGCGCCACCCGTCGCGAAGAGCTGCTTCTTTCCGAGCCTGCGCTCGCCGCTTCTCACGCCATGAGACGAGAGCTGTCCGGCATGTCCCCCGAGGATGCGCTTTCGGAAGTGCTGGGAATCATGCGACGCACGAGTTCCAACGCCGATCTGCTCGACAAGGTCGCCGCACGCATCTAACATTCCCACCTTCACGTCCGGTCTGCGTCGGGCCCGGAAGCATGACCTTCCGGGCCCGAGTCGTTCCGGGACCGGTCGCAGAGCAGGGAAAAACCCGAACCCGTTGATGAGCGTGAACGATCAAGACTATCCGGCGCTGCCGGCCCGCATCGCCCGTCTGGATGCCCTGTCCCGGAATCTCTGGTGGGCGTGGCACCCCCAGGCGCGGGCTCTCTTCCGGCGCCTCGGACTCAATTTGTGGGTGCGTTCCCGGAAGAACCCCGTAGCGATGCTGCGCGAGCTGGACCCGGAGCGGCTGGAGGCGCTCTCCGGCGATCCTCTGTTCCTGCGGGAGTACGACGCCGTGATGGCGGAGTTCGAGGACGTGATGGCGGCCCGCCGCAGCTGGTACGCGGACAAGTACGGCGACGCAGGCAATGGAGGGATCGCATACTTCTGTGCCGAGTTCGGGGTCCACACTTCGATTCCGATCTATTCGGGTGGACTCGGGATTCTCGCCGGCGACCACTTCAAGGAGGGGAGTGACCTGGGCGTCCCTCTCAAGGGAGTGGGCCTTCTTTACCAGAAGGGCTACTTCCGGCAGCGCCTGGGAGAGCACGGCGAGCAGCACGCGATCGACGAGCCGTTCGACCCCGATTCGATGCCGCTCGAGCGAGTGTGGGGAAACGGCGATGACGGCAGCCACGCGATCGTCACCCTGGCCGGCCGCGAGGTGCATCTCGGCGTCTGGCGCCTCGCGATCGGTCGGACCTCGATCTATCTCGTGGATACGGACATCGAGAGGAACCATTCGGACGACCGGGCGCTCTCTCACCAGCTCTACCGCGGCGACCTCGAGATGCGGTTGCGGCAGGAGATCGTGCTCGGAATCGGGGGGGTGCGGGTGTTACGGAGCCTCGGTATCAACCCCGGAGTCTGGCATGCGAACGAAGGACACGCCGCCTTCATGGTGCTCGAGCGCTTGAAAGAACTGGTGGGCGATGGGGTCCCGCTGGAAGAGGCGATGCGACGGGTGGCCGCCTCCACCGTTTTCACGACCCACACACCGGTGCCCGCCGGTCACGATTACTTCCCGCGAGACATGGTGGAGCGCTACTTCGGCGAGTACGTGGAGAGCTTCGGCCTCGGTCTGGAGGCATTCTGGGATCTCGGACGGCATCCCGAGGACGACGGCAAGTTTCATATGTCGGCGCTGGCCCTGCGGATGGCCGATCACCGGAATGGCGTGAGCCGTCTCCACGGGCAGGTGGCGCGAACCATGTGGCAGGGTCTCTGGCCGGACCGTTCCGAGGAAGATTCCGTTGCCGGAGAAACGGCCGGCTCTCCGGCCGCCCTTCCGGAGTCGATCCCGACCGCCTCGCAAGCCGCGGTCGAAATTCCCGGCGCGCCGACCGAGGTCGAGGTGCCGATCGGCCACATCACGAACGGCGTTCACCTTCCAAGCTGGCTCTCTCCTTCGTTCCGGGAGCTCTTCGACCGTTACCTGGGTCCCGACTGGCTGCTGATTCAGGACGAGCCCGCCCTCTGGGAGCGGGCGCTGGACCTGCCGGATGATCTCCTGTGGCGGGCCCACCTCGAATGCAAGTACCGCCTGTTCAGTGTCATGCGCCACCGGGCGCGCCGCCGCTGGCGTGACGAGGGATCGGCTCCCAGCCAGGTCATAGCCGCTGGCACCCTGCTGGATCCGGAGGTGCTGACGATCGGGTTCGCGCGCCGATTCGCGACCTACAAGCGCGCCTCGCTGATCTTCAGCGACCTCGACCGTCTCGAGGGGATCCTCACCCATACCTGGCGCCCCGTCCAGCTCGTCTTCGCCGGAAAGGCCCACCCGGCCGACCAACCGGGCCAGGAGCTTCTTGGAGGAGTCTACCGGAAGGCGATGGAGACCCGATTCGGCGGCCGGATCGCTTTCATCGAGGACTACGAGATCAACATCGCCCGCGATCTCTACTCGGGCGTGGATGTCTGGCTGAACAATCCTCGGCCCCCGATGGAAGCCTGCGGGACGAGCGGCCAGAAAGCGGCGATCAACGGCGTGCCACAACTCTCGACCCTCGACGGCTGGTGGGCCGAGGGCTGGACCCGTCTGAACGGTTGGGCGATCAATGAGCGTCAACCGATCCTGCTCGAAGGGGACCCGTCGTCTCGCGACGAGGCGGACGCTCTCTCACTGTATGATGCGATCGAATCCGAGATCGCACCCCTGTACTATCGACGCGATGTGGATGGCGTACCGAGGGGCTGGATCCGAGTAATGAAACACGCGATCCGCACCGGCGGAACCGGATTCTCCGCGCGGCGAATGCTGAAGGATTACGTGGAGCGCTACTATGCGCCGGCGGCGCTGTCGGCATCCGTGCTGGAGGCTGTCTCCGAATCGGAGTGAGGGGCCCCGTCTCCCGCTGAGATCCGCGCCGCCGTCCGCTCGGCGTGGTGCAGGATCCTCCAGGCAGCGGCCTCGAGCAGCCGGATCTCCCGGCCGTCCGGCTCCGCGCGCCGGATCAGGCGTCGAAAGCTCCGCATCTTGGAATGCTGGTCGCCTCCCTTGAACATCGAGATCTGGTCCAGCGCCCGTTCCCACAGGGAGAAGAACGCCTCGACTTCCGCCGCCGTGGCCGGCGGGGCCTGGTCGCGCGACTTACCCGACAGATCTCGATCCGGGAGGTCCCCGAGGTCTCGGGCAGCTTCGTGCAGTTCATAGCAGACGAGCAGCACGGCGTGCGCAAGGTTCAGGGACGGGTGTTTCGGGTTGGTCGGGATGCAGATCGCCTCGTCGCACAGGTCGAGAACCTCGTTCGGCAACCCGCGATCTTCGCGACCGAACACGATCGCGACCGTGCCGCTCCCCGTTCTCTCGAGGATGGCGGGCGCGGCCGAGCGCGGCTCCGACCACTCCTGCCGCTTCGCTCTTCGACGTGCGGTCGTGGCCATGACGCGCACCGAGTCCGCCACCGCGTCGCTGAAGCTGTCGACGATCCGGATCCGCTCGACGATATCCTCGGTGTCGTGGGCGATTCCGGTGATCCGCCAGGCATCGTACTCGCCAGGCGCGACCAGACACAGTTGCTTCAGCTCCATGTTCTTCATTGCCCGGACGACGAGAGCGATGTTCACAAGGTCCTGCGGCTCATATAGAACGACGCGCACGCGATCGAGCGCGTCGCGGCCGGAAGGTGATGCCGGGTCGATGGGTTTGCTCATGATCTCTTCACTGCTGACGTTACATTCGGGGGCGACAAGCTAGGCGCCTCGAGACGACCTCGCGAACATTGACATCGGCGGGACCCGCAGCATAACATCTCCCCGTGCTCAGGCCGGGTCCGCGGACCCGGCTTTTGTGCCTCCACGGCCGGCCGGCACCGGCATCGTGGGATTCGCGGGCATAGCTCAGTTGGTAGAGCGCAACCTTGCCAAGGTTGAGGTCGCCGGTTCGAATCCGGTTGCCCGCTTGGATGAAGACGCGAACTGGTGGAGCAGCCGGACCTTTGGATGCGCAGCATACAAAGCATCCGGTGCCCGCTTGGACGAACAGCCGGATCGCGGGGCGGTAGCTCAGCTGGCTAGAGCGCTGCGTTCACATCGCAGAAGTCGGGGGTTCAAGTCCCTCCCGCCCCATTTGAAGTGATGATCGTCGCTGGAGCGGTCCTCCGATCGGCAGACCGTGTGCGCGGCGACCATCGCAACCCTCGGGCGCCGACCCGACGGGGTTGGATTGCGGGCGTAGCTCAGTACGTTTCGCGCCTCCGGCGCAAAACGGGCTATGGCGCAGCCCCTGGAGGGGTTGGATTGCGGGCGTAGCTCAGTTGGTAGAGCGTCAGCTTCCCAAGCTGAAGGTCGCCGGTTCGAGACCGGTCGCCCGCTTCTCACAGTTCGACCCGGCGACCTTCGTCGGCATCCCGGAGGTCGCCGGTGCGTTTCGCGCCCGGGGGCGCAAAACGGGTCTCCCCGCTCCGCGGCTCGACGACGAGACCGGTCGCCCGCTTCCCACAGTTCGACCCGGCGACCTTCGTCGGCATTCCGGAGGTCGCCGGTGCGTTTCGCGCCCGGGGGCGCAA
>JARRPA010000071.1:0-7066 GCA_037383305.1 Gemmatimonadota bacterium
AGCGGGCAGGGCCGGTACTTGCTGTCCCCGAGGTCCCGGTGGAGCACCTGCATGATGAACAGGCAGGTATCCAGACCGATCAGGTCGGCCAGAGCCAGCGGCCCCATCGGATGGTTCATGCCCAGCTTCATGACCGCGTCGATGGCCTCGGCTTCGGCAACCCCTTCCATCCGACAATAGACCGCCTCGTTGATCATCGGCATCAGGATTCGATTCGAGACGAATCCCGGGAAGTCGTTGACTTCGACCGGCGTCTTCCCGAGCCGGCGACATAGGTCGATCGTGAAGGAGACCGTCTCGTCGGCGGTATCGAGCCCGCGGATCACCTCGACCAGTTGCATCAGAGGCACGGGATTCATGAAGTGCATGCCGATGAATCGGCCCGGCTTCGGCACCGCCGATGCGATCTCGGTGATCGAGATCGAGGAAGTGTTGGTCGCGAAGACTGCCGTTTCGGCGCAGAGATCGCCCAGTTGCGAGAAGATCGCGAGCTTCAGATCCCGGCTCTCGGGCACGGCTTCGACCACGATGCCCGCCGGGGCGGCCGCCGAGAGTTCCGTGGCGGTCGCGATCCGATCGAGCGCGGCGCGCGCCTCTGCCGCCTCCAGCCGATTCTTCGCGATCTGGCGCGACAGGTTCTTCTCGATCGTCGCCCGGGCCGCCTCCAGCGCCTCGGCGCTCTCGTCGATCAGCGTCACGTCGATGCCGGCCAGCGCGAGCACGTGAGCGATCCCGTTTCCCATGGTACCGGCTCCGACAACGGAACCGATCTGGAGCTTGTTCGCGTTCATGTCACTCGTTTCCGGGGCAGCGGGTGAAGGGCCAGCACAGCCGGCGCCCTGTTCAGCCGGTGGCTGCGCGCCGACCAGGCGATGGCCGCGAGCGTGACGAGCGTCAGGGCCAGCCCGCCTTCCGGACCGTATTCGCCGCCCGTCCAGATCTCGGGACCCATCACGTGGGTCTGGAATCCCGGCGAGCCGAGTTCGAGCCCGCTCACCGGAAGATCGGCCGCCAGACTCATGACGCCGTTCCACGCGAAGTGAACTCCGGTCACGAGCCAGATGCTGAAGGTCCGCCAGTAGACGATTCCGAGCAAGATCCCGGCCAGAATCGTATTCGCCACCGCCAGCGCGCCGACCCCCGGATTCGGCAGATGCGCCGCGCCGAAAACGGCCGACGTGAGACCGACCGCGGCGACCGGTCCCGCGACCTCGGCCAGCACCTGAAAGGGATAGCCGCGGAACAGAACCTCCTCGAAAAACGCGGCGAGCCCCAGAATCAGGGATATTCGACCGATGCCCCGCAGTCCCCAGCTCCGCGCGCCGACCTCCATCGTCCATTCCAGGGATCCGGTCAGGGCGAGCAGAGCGAGAACCGATCCGATGAGCAGAGCGCCGATTCCGAGCCCGAGCAGCGAGTCGGGCACGAACCGGACCGATACCAGTCCGAGCGCCGCGAGCGATCTCGACTCCACAACGGACATCATGACCCAGCTCGCGAGCAGGACCGAGGGCACGGAAACGGTCAGTCCCCGGCCGATCCGACCGGCATCCGTTCCGGGGCGGCCCACGAGTCCGATGGCGACCGGGCCGATCACGGCCGCGAACGCGAAGAACAGCGAAAGGAAGAGCAGGATCCGCCAGCCCCAGCGAATACGTCCGTCGGGGCCGGTGATCCAGCCGCCCGTGCCCGGTGCCCCCGACGGAGCGGCGGCGTCCGGCTCCGTCACCGGGCTCGCGTCAGTCGCGCGCGCGACGCAGCCGGCTTCCGGCGCCCAGGGCGACGACCGTGACGAAGGCGATCTTCAGGAGGTCGCCGACGAAGAACGGGGCCAGGCCGACCGCCATCGCCGCTTCCCTGCCGGACACCGCCGCCAGCCATGAGAGCCCTCCGAGATGGATGGCGACGAGCCCGAGAAAGGCGCCGGACACGACCCCGACTGCACCCGGCATACTCGATGCGATCCTGCCCGCGACAAATGCCGCGAGCGGGAAGGCCAGCAGGTAGCCCCCCGTCGGGCCGAGCAGATACGCGGCGCCGCCGCCGGCCGCGAACACGGGCAGTCCCAGCGCCCCGACCGCCAGGTAGAGGAGCTGGCTGCTCATCCCCCCGGCGGCGCCGAGGAGAATTCCGGATAGCAGCACCGCCACCGGCTGGAGGGTGAACGGCACGGGGATCCCCGGAAGCGGGACTGCGACCCGGGCCGCCAGGGCCGTGAGCACCGCGGCTGCCAGCACAGCGATCACCCGCGCGCCGGTCCGGGCCGGAGCGACGATCTGTACGGAGGTCGGGGCCGATGAGGCCTGACTTTTCATGCACGCTCCACGCTCAAGGCCACCGCGTTTCCGCCGCCGAGACAGAGCGTGGCCATTCCCCTGTCTACGTCCATGTCCCGCATCGCGTACAGAAGCGTCGTGAGGATCTTCGCGCCGGAAGCCCCGATCGGGTGCCCGAGCGCGATCGCGCCACCGCGCACGTTGACGCGGTCCAGGTCCATCCCCAGTTCCCGTGCGTCGGCGATCGCCTGCACCGCAAACGCCTCGTTCACCTCGATCAGCCCGTAGTCATCGATCGACGTTCCCTCGATCTGCATCAGTCGCCGCACCGCATCGATGGGCGCGAAAAAGAGATCGCGAGGGGCCGTCGCACCGACGGAATATGCGGAGATCCGTCCCAGGATGTCCAGACCGTTCGCCTTCGCGAAAGCCTCGGAAGTGACCACCGTCGCGGCACCTCCGTCGTTGAGGCCCGGCGCGTTTCCCGCGGTCACGGACGGCTCCGTCACTTCGGGCGGCGCATCGCCCGCAAACGCGGGGCGCAGCTTCGCCAGCGCCTCGAGGCTGGTGTCCCGTCTTGGCGGCTCGTCGGTATCGACGACGGTCACCTGTCCCTTCCGCCCGACGATTTCCACAGGGACGATCTCGTCGGCAAAATCCCCGGAATCGATCGCCGCTACGGCCTTCCGGTGGCTCTCGACCGCGAAGGCGTCCTGGTCTTCTCGGGTCACCCCGGCTTTCCAGGCGGTGTACTCCGCGTGTCCGCCCATGTGACAGTTCCCGAAGGCGCACCAGAGACCATCGTGGATCAGGGCATCGACGAGGGACCGGTCTCCGAATTTCACGCCCTCTCGAAAACCATTCACGAGATAGGGCGCGTTCGACATCGATTCCATGCCACCCGCGACGGCCGCCCGATAGTCGCCGGCCTTGATCGCCTGCGCCGCGAGCATCACCGCCTTGAGACCCGATCCGCAGACCTTGTTGATCGTCAAAGCCGGTATCGTGGCCGGCAGACCGGCCGCGATCGCCGCCTGCCGGCCGGGGGCCTGTCCCACTCCCGCCTGGACGACGTTGCCCATGATCACGTCCTCGAGCTCCTCCGGATCCACGCCCGATCGCTCGACGGCGGCGGCGATCGCCTTCGCGCCGAGTTGCGGCGCATCCAGCGATGCGAGTCCGCCCAGAAACCGCCCCGTCGGGAGGCGCGCCGCGCCCACGATCACGGCAGTTCGATCGCCATCACTCATGGCAGCCACTCCCCGCAGTCCTGCCAGCGGCGCGTGTCGGCCAGTCCGACGATCTTCCAAGCATCGCCCGTACGTGCGATGAGAAAGACATTTACGCCACAATGGCTCAACTGCTCTTTCAAGTAAAAAGCGTACGGCGTGAAAACGGTCGCGAGGTTTTCATCGATGCGGATCTCCGCTGCCCCGAGTCTCTCGTCGAAGTCGCCGGGCGCGGCCGAGCCGACCGAGTTGGCAAAGACGTCGAGATTCCCGAATCGGACTACGGGCGTGCCGTCCTGCTGAACGAACGAGCTGGCGATCTTATCGAGATCCGGGTGGAAGAGTGTCCGCACCGTCGCGCTGTCGCCCGCCCGCATCGCCACGAACAGCCGGTTGACGACATCCATGACCTCGGCTTCCGGGCCCGGCGGCGGCGCCTGTGCCGCCAGCGGGGAGACGACCAGAAGAAGAAGCGCCCCCGACGTTGCCCATCCCCTCAGTCTGTTCATGCTCCCTCCTCTTCGAACTCATCTTCCGCAACGGGATTCGCGATCGGATCGAATACCGGATCCGTCAGCGCCACCCGGCCCGGGCGATCCCCCGGCGTCGCGGTTCCCCACGCGATCCGTGGATCGTGCTCGAACCCGAGAATCCACCCCTCACGTGTCGCCTGCTCGATCCAGGTTCGCTTCGACTCCAGCGTGACCAGCGGCTCCACATCGTATCCCATGATCCATGGCAGCGGCAGGTGCGCGCGGGTCGGCACGAGGTCCGCCAGGTACAGGAGTCGTCGCTCTCCCAGGGTAATCAGAATCGATTGATGATACGGCGTGTGACCGGGCGTGCGGATCGTCTCCACACCCGGAGCGACCGTCGCACGGTCTCCCTCCACCCAGCGCACCTGACCGGTCTCCGCGAGCGGGTCGAAGTTGTGAGCGAGGTAGCTCGCTCGAACCCGTTCGTTGTCGAGATGGGCGTATTCCCACTCGCCCCTGTGAATCACGTACTCGGCATCGGGAAACGCCGCGACGATCTCTCCATCTTCTGTCCGGGTCGTGTTGCCGCCGGCGTGGTCGAAGTGCAGATGCGTATTCACCACCACGTCCACGTCGGCCGGCGCTACGCCGAGCGCTTGCAGCGAGGACTCCAGACGAGTCGGAGCGCCCTCGTTCCGCACGCCATATATCTCATGGAACTTCGCATCTTCTTTGTTCCCGAGGCCCGAATCCACGAGTATCGTGGCGCTCGGTGTCCGAATCAGCAGGCAGCGCATCGCCAGCGAGATGCGGTTCCGCGCGTCGCAGGGCGCCTTGCGGCTCCAGAGGGGTTTCGGCACGACGCCGAACATCGCACCGCCGTCCAGCCGGATCGAGCCGGCGTCCACCGTCGTCACGTGGACTCCCCCACCTTCCAGCACCGCCATCGGCTTCCCTTTCCCTCAGTCGGTCATCCGACCGGCCGGAACGACCGTCGTCCGCTGCGCCCGGGTCGCGGTCCGCGCCGCAGCAGCTGGCCCGCTCGATCGGCCCGCGAGCCACGCCTCCAGTTCCGTCCAGCTTTCGATCCCCTGCCGGCTGGCCTCCTCGAGCATCCGCGTCAGAATGACGGCGGTGGCCCATGCGTCGCCGCCCGCCCGGTGGCGTCCGTCGATTTCGATCCCGTAGTAGTTCGCCAGCGAGTCCAGACCTCGCCGACGCAGCCCCGGAAGTGCCTTCCGAGCCAGCCGGATCGTACAGAGGCGGTCCCCTTCCGGCACCTCCGCACGGGAACGGCGAAGCTCCTCGGATACGAAACGCCAGTCGAAGCTCACATTGTGCGCGACGAACACCCGACCGTCGAGCTCAGATCGAACACGGCCGGCGACTTCGTCGAAACGGGGCGCCGGCGCGACGAGTCGGTCGTCGATTCCCGTGAGACCGGTGATCCAGCGGGGGATCCGAAGACCGGGATTGACGAGGGTCTCGAATCCGCGCGAGAGCTGTCCGGCCCGAACGTGGACGCAGGCGAACTCCACGATCCGGTCGCCCCTGGCCGGCGATCCGCCTGTCGTCTCTACGTCGACGACGGCGAAGTCGATCTCGTGCAGCGGCCGGTTCGGCGTCGCGGGTGCCCGCGTCGCGCGACTCCACACTCCCGTCGAGTCGACCGAGACGCGAGGATCGTCGGCCAGAAGATCGAACACCAGCCGCGAAGCGAGGCCCTCCGGGGCGGTCCGGATGCCGAATACTTTCCGTGCGAGCTCCTGCGTAGCAATCGGTGCGCGATCGATCGTTGCCATGGCCCGCCTCACGAGCTCCGACTGCGGCCGGAATCCGATCCCGGGCTCCGTCACTCGACCGGCGCCCGGGCGACGGGCAGCGTCATGCAGCGGGGGCCTCCTCCGCCCCGCACGAGCTCCGAGCCCTCGAAAGTCAGTACGAATCGGGTATCGACCGGCGGCTCTTCGTCGCCGGTGAGAAAGTCCACTCCCCGTATGATCCGGAAGCCGGCCTGGCGCTCGAGCGCGTGCAGCGTGTGCTCGTTGCGAGCGTACGCCAGCACCTGGCCCGGACCGACGGCGACGAAGTTGCAGCCGCTCGCCCACTGTTCCCGTTCCTGCATCGTGCGCCGCTCGCCGCCGCAGAAGACGGGATGAAGGGGAGTACCCAGATCCTGCAGAGCCGAGAACAGGTCGGACGCCTCCCGGACGCCTGCCTCTCCCTTTCGAACGTGCAGGACCGGCAGGCGGGTGGGACCGATGAAATAGGGCGGATATACGCAGCAGACATCGCGGTCCAACACCGTGAAGATCATGTCGAGGTGAATCGCCGACCGGTGAGCCGGCATCAGGACGACCAGCAGGTCTCTCACCTCATCGTGGCGGAAGAGAATCTCGGCGAGCTGATCGATCCCGGCCGCCGTCGTGCGTTCCGACATGCCCACGGCCAGGAGATCCCGACGGATCACGTGAATGTCTCCCCCTTCCAGTCGAACGTTGAGACGACGTTCGTCCGAGCCATCGTACAGCAGGCCTTCGTTCCGGAGCCAAGGGTGATAGGCGAAGAGCGCGTGCGACAGCACCTCCTCGGTCCACCGCACTTCGTGACGCATGGAGGCGATCATCACGCGCTCTCCTACCACGGCCGCCGAGTCACGCGTAAAGAACAGGTTCGGCAACGGAGGCAGGGCATATCCCACTTCGTTCACGAGGGCGGCCAGGGCGCCCCCGCTGCTCTCCTCTCCCTCGACGTAGAGGCGAGCCAGATCCTCGGCCGAGAGCTCCGCGGCACGCTCCCGGATCGCCTCGCCCGAGTTGCGAACGACGTAGTCCCTGCCCTCGGGAATCTCGAGGACGTCAGTCAGCAGCCGGGATACCTCCAGGACTTCGGCGAACCGGGACAGGATGGTGACGAATCGCGAGTGCTCGCGTCGGGCGAGCTCCAGATCGAGGATGTCGTCGAACAGGTAGTCGAACCTGTTCGAGGGCGTGACCACGGTCAGTTCCGGCCCCGGAGAGTGGCAGATGACTCTCTGGAGTCGCCCGACCTCGCTCGTCAGCCCGATCCGGTGAGTCGTCCCCGT
>JARRPA010000071.1:7093-9368 GCA_037383305.1 Gemmatimonadota bacterium
CGTCACGATCCGATAGCTCAGGCCTTCGAGCTCGACGGCGATGTCCATCCCGCGGATTGCCACTCCGGGACGTGCCCGGAGCCGGGTCGGCGTGAAATTGAGAATGCCGCGTACTCCCGCTGCAGAAAGACGATCCGCGACTCCTCGGGCCGGGCCGTGAGGCACGGTGAGGATCGCCAGCTCGATGCCTCGTGTCCGGATTTCGTTCTCCAGATCATCGATCGACAATATCGGAACTCCTTCGACCTCCCGGCCGATCTTGCCGGGATCGGCGTCGAACGCGGCCACGATGTCGAACCCCCGCTTCGCGAAGTCCTCATACCCCAGCAACGCCGTGCCGAGTCTGCCGGCCCCGACCACGCAGGCACGCCACGGGCGTCGCAGTCCGAGGATCCGAACGAGCTCGTCGCGGAGCTGTATTACCGGATATCCACGCCCGCGCTGCCCGAAGGAGCCGAATTGGCTCAGGTCCTTGCGCACCTGAGCCGCCGTGGTCGCAGCCTCGTCCGCCAGTTCCTGGCTGGACACGACGCGACGACCTTCCGCCGCGAGGAACCTCAACTGGCGGAGATATCCGGAGAGTCTCCGGACCATCGAATCCGAAATATTGCGTGTGTTCATCGGCCCTTGTGAAAGGAGTCACGAATAGAATATCCGCCAGCGATCCCCGCCTCAACCCGGTCCTCTCAGGCGGGCGTCGCGAGCCGATCGGCGAGTCGCAGGAACACCTCCGGCCCCAGCGTCTCCGGTCGGGCGGACGGATCGATCTTCAACTCGATAAGTAGCGACTCCGCCGCTCCGGACGTAAGCGCGTACTCGGGCGCATCGCGCAGGATGCCCCGCAACTGCTTTCGGCGTCGGGAGAACGCTACCCGGGTCAGAGCGCGCAGCGCCTCGGCACGTCGCGAGGACAGCTCCTCGGGAAAGGGGTCGATCAGGACCGCCGCCGATCGCACGTCGGGCACGGGTCGAAAGACCTGCCGTCCGATCCGGAAAGCCAGTCGGGCCTCGGCTCGCGCCCGGACTCCGACCGAGAGAGCTCCGTACTCGCGCGTCCCCGGATCGGCCACGATTCGGCGACCCACTTCCTCCTGCACTACGACCAGAATCCGGGAGGCCGGGGGACGTATGTCGAGGAACCGGAACAGAAGAGGAGAGGTGATGGAGTAGGGCACGTTCGAGATCACCCGAAGCGGGCCCGACGCCCTGGCACGCTCCGACAGATCGATCTCGAGGGCGTCGGCATGCACGATCTCGACATCGGTCCGGTCTCCCCAGCGATCTGTCAGCCGCTCGAACAGGCGATCGTCCTTCTCGATGATCACCAGCCGCCTCACATCTCCCGCGATCAGTTCGCTCAGTTCTCCGTGCCCGGGACCGACCTCGAGCACCGTATCGTGAGGCTCCGCCTCCAGGGTGGCGACCAGCTTCCGACGGATGTTGTGATCGATGAGAAAATTCTGGCTGAGCGATCTCCGGGCCCGCACCCGGCCCGTGTCGGTGTCTCGTATCACTTCGCGACCAGGGCGGTCCGATCGTCCACCCCGCCGCCGTCGGGGACGGACGCAAGGTCGAAGAGCCGATCGAGAACCTCCGCCGAAGTCGCGGACGTCGCCTGGCTCACCACCTCGGTCAGCAGCTCGTCCGACCACATCCTTTCGGTCCGCAGGCAGTCGCTGAGCCCGTCGGTGAACATGAGAAGCGTGTCGGCCCCCGATTCCCACTCCAGCTCGCGGCTGCCATACCGGTCGAACTCGGCGATACCGAGCGGGGGATTCAGGGCCTCGAGACGGACCGTCTCGTTCCCACGGATCCGCCAGGCATGGGGGTGCCCGGCATTCGCGTACCTCAGGGAGCCGGCGGCAGGGTCGAGAATCGCATAGCACACCGTCATGTACATCTCTGTCGACTCGAGCTTTCGCACCAGCTCCCGGTGAATGCCCGAGAGCGCGGCAGCCGGGTCGTCGTGTTCGCGCGCCACGAGCGAAGCCGCGCTCATCGTGAGTGCCATGATCAGGCCCGCGGAGTAGCCGTGTGAACTGACGTCACCGAGCATTACGCCCAGCCGGTCTCCGGGCAGTCGGAGCAGGTGATAGAAGTCGCCTCCCACCGACTCCGCCGGGTCGCAGCGGGCCGCGAGGTCCGCCAGGTCCGCGAAGTCGCCTGTCTCGGGAAGCAGCTTCAACTGCAGATCGTGCGCGAGGGCCAGCTCCACCAGCATCCGCTCGCGTTCCACGCTGTCGTTCAGGAGCCTTCGGTTCTCGAGGGAGGCCGC
>JARRPA010000072.1:0-7021 GCA_037383305.1 Gemmatimonadota bacterium
GTTCGGGGACGGTGACCCGGATCGACATCGAGTCCGGCTTGTCCGTGATGTGGTCCTTCACGGGCCACCAGACGTCGGCCCCGATCGTCTGGTTCGAGGTGGCGATCCAGGGGCTGCCGTCTTCGGTCCGGGCCCAGGTGAAACCGCCATCCCAGGGCGGCCGGGGCGCGACGCGGGGCATTCCACCGTACTCGACCCGCACCGCGAAGATCTGGCCCGGCTGCACGCTTTCCGGAAGCGGCACCGTGATCCGGCCCCCGTCTCGGGTCCATTGCGCCGACTCGAACGCCGCCCCGGACTGGAGATCGACGGCGTACACGTCCAGGAGGGGATCGAGATCCAGGCCGATCTCCGGCGTGGGAGACTCGAGGCGAGCCGACATCACGAGCGACCCCGTGATCGAGCTGTCGGACGGTTCCACCCGCACGTCGAGGGCATAGTACAATGCGTCAAAAGCCGCCTGATCCGCCGTGAGGACTCCGCCGGAGTCGTAGGGGTCCCTCGTCTGGGCCGCGGTCGGAGATACGGCGAGTGCGACGAAGAGGATGGCCGCGACGGCGGCGAACAGGGTCCTGAGGGCTCCCATCGGGTGCTCCGGGTCTACGTGGTGGCCTGTGTGGCGGGCCGCAGCCCGCCCGTCAGCGGAATCTCGGGCCGGCGGCTCTGTCGGCACAAGTCGCTTCGCACGGTCCCTCCGCGACACGCTCGAAGACTGTCCGGATTCGGACACTGGATTCCGTTGTCGCACATACGGCTGTAGGGCACGACCGTGCTATGAATTCCGTAACATGATGAATAGCAGTATGTTACACGATTAGTGGAAACTGGCACGGCCGTTGCTCCTATCTGCAGCGAACGGCAGGGCCGGCCGGGGGGGTCGGCGCGAAGGTGGGGACGAATCGGAAGGAAGGGTGGATGATGAGGAAGCGGACGATTCTGGGTGGAGCTGTCATGATCGCCTCGGTGGCGACCGCGAGTGCCGCACAGGCACAGGACCGGCCGATGTACGAGCTGCCGGCGATCGAGGTGAACGTGCTGCAGACCGGACTGCACCAGCAGGCGATCGATCTGTACGAGTTCCCGGAGCGCTGGGGCGAGGCGGCCGATCTACACCGGAAGGCAGCCGAAAACCTGCCGAAGAACGATGCCGGACAGTTCTTCGGATACAGTCGGGCGGCCCTGCTGTACTTCTACGCGGGGGAGCTCGCTGCGGCGCGGCGGTCGATGGAAGATGCGGCCGAGGTGGCGGAGGCCACGGGTGATGTCTTGACCGCGGCCAACGCGTTCGTCGATGCGGAGTTCATAGCCGTGGCCGAGGACTACGCCGGCAAGCGACGCGAATTCGTCGGCGATGCCCGAGAGCTGATCGAGTCTCCCGTTCTCGGCGACGAGGACCGAGCGGCGATCCTGGCTCGGATCGAAGGCGCTCCCGCCGGAGTGGAGTCGGCGAGGGTGGCGCTGGCGAATCGATACGGATTGTCCCTGACGCTCGCGCTCGCGGACTGAATCGAGCAGCGAGGGGCCAGGGGACCCCGGAACGGTTGACGCTGAGAGAGGTGGGCCGGTGAGGTGGACGGGTGGATGACGACGAGGGTCTGACCCTCTCAGAGCGGAAGGCCCCGGTGGGAGACCACCGGGGCTTTTCTGTGCGCGGAAAGCCGACGGTGAGACTCGCGTGAGGCGCCGGTCACGACCGGGTGAGTCGCGTTTCGCAGATCAGGTTCAGGGCCGGCTGCTGTCGGCCGGTCCACTCACCCCTGGCAGAGGAGGTACTCCATGCGCTGGAAGACCGCTCTTCTCGTGCCCCTGGTCGCGCTCTTCACCGTGAGTTGCGAAAACCAGCCCGCGGCGCCGGACGGCGACGCGGTCGTGGCCGAGGCGCCGACGTTCAACTTCCTGAACAACCCGAAGCAGGGCCCGGTCATCTACCGCGACGAGTACGTCACGATGATCGGCGAGTTCTACGAGGAGACGCCCGCCGGCGAGCCCTGGTGGATCTGGGCCGGGATGCCGGAGGACCCCGCCGACCACCACATCTGCAACGGGGGCGCGTACACGCTCGTGCCCGTATGGCAGTACCAGGACGTCGTGCGGGAGCACCGGGACAACAGCCTCGAGATGCGGAAGGGGGCCCGCCTCGCGGTCTGGACGGACGAGTTCTGGGATGTCCTGATCAGCGACGGATGGTGCGCCGCCATCAGCCTCCCGCAGATCGCGTCGGGCGAAGCATCCATGGAGATGCGGAACGACAACGACTACTACGGGCAGACCGGGCACGCCGTCTGGGGATACAAGATGCAGGGGAACATCACCTGGGAAGGGAAGAAGCACCACGTGCAGTCGGTCGAGAAGTACCAGTGCAACGAGAGCCTCGGCGACTGCCGGACGCTCGTGGACTGGGCCCGGATCTTCTGAACCGAGGAGGGGGTCTCGCCGTGGTCGGCGGGACCCGCTTCGCTCGACCTCAGAAGCCGACCTCGACCCCGAGCTGCACCGACGCCGGCAGCTGGAAGGCCATCGGCGTCCCGTAGTCCGGGTTGACGTTCGCGGGGTTCCCCTCCGCGTCGCGCGAGAAGAAGCGCATCTGATCGAAGGCGACCGCCGTGCGAGGATTGCCGAGGTTGAACACGTCGAGAATGAGCCGGGCCGGCGCCCGCCTGCGCACCAGGGGTGCGAGGTCGTACGAGAACCGCAGGTCGAGCCCCCAGAGCGTGGGCATGCGGCCGGCCGTTCCTCTCTGCGTGACGAAGATCCGGGAGTTCGGCCGGGTGCCCGCCCCCATCTCGCTGAGCGGCGTGCCGGTCAGCCACTGGAAGCGACCGCCGAGGGTGAGCCCGAACCCGGTGCGGTAGGAGGCGGCCAGCTTCAGCTGGTGCGTGCGGTCCTGCGGCAGCAGCCCTTCCGCGTTCACGAGCATCTCGGGGTAGGCATACGCGCAGTTCGGCTGGGTCGACTGGTCCATGTCGAGGTTGTACACGCCGCCGTAGTTCCCATACGCGCGGGAGAACACGTACGAGGCGAGGAGGCGCAGCCGGCCGTCGAAGGACTTCTCGGCCGTGAGCTCGAGCGCGGCATACTCCCGCTTCGCCGTCGGGTACCCTTCGAGATAGCCGTACCCGGGATTCCCGAGCACCATCGCCTGCGCGGAGTCCGTCCAGCTGTCCTCCACGGCGCGCCGGAGTGTCCGGTACAGGCCCCGGACCCCCAGCTTCAGCGCCCCCCCGAACTGCCGCTCGTACCCGAGCGTGATCTCGTCGTAGTGCTGGCCGACGAGTCCCTCCGTCTCCTCGGCGATCCCGCCCGAGTCGAAGATCACCGTGCCGCCGGACGGGTCCTCCCTCGGATCGTGATCAAGGGCCGTGCCCCGCCAGCCTAATCCATCGTTGAAGACGAGGCCCGCGACCGTGAGCGGCAGGTCCTGATAGAACCGGCCGAACGATCCGAACAGGCGCTGCGAGCCGAGCTCGCCCGGCTGAAACACGAACCCGAGGCGGGGCTGCCACTCGTCCAGGACCCGCTGCGCCACCTCGCCGTCGGATCCGACGATGTACTGGCTCTCCCAGCGCAGACCGGCGTTCAGGCGCACACGGGGCGACACGGCCCACGAATCCTGCACGTACAGCGCCGGGACCCGGCTCTTCACGGTCGCCGTGCCGCCACCCGCCAGTTCCCAATAGATCCAGGCATCCTCGGCATACTTCTCGACGCCTTCGAGCGCCCAGTCCCCGGTGTACTCGTTGAACGTGTACTCGCCGCCCGCCTTCACGGCGTGCGCGCCGAGCTCCCAGGTCGTCCCAAGCCGGACGGCGGTCCGGTACATTTTGTCCACGTATGTCGCGTACAGGCCGCCCGACATGGTGGCGGTCGTGTAGTCGCGGAACTGCAGATCGCCACCGCCCGGTGTTCGGGGCAGAACACTGACCTCGCGCCACAACCGGTAGGCCGCGGCCTCCAGGAGCCCGGCGCTGCCCAGGGCCTGCGTGAGGTCCGCGAGCGCCGTGACGCTTCCGTTCCGACGGTCGGAAAGCCACGAGTCCGGCGTCAGGGCCTCGAGCCCCGCGCCGAACGCGCCGGGCGCCTCCACGGACTCGATGCGCGCGGGGTCGCCGAACACCGTGGCCTGCAGGTTCGTGCCGGGTCCCGCCCGCCACGTGAGCTTGCCCGCGAACCGGTGCCGGACCTCGCTGTCCCGGTAGACGTCGAGGCCCGGCACGGCCGCGCTCTCGCTGGAGACTCGCGGATTCCAGGCCAGAAAGTACCAGAGGCGGTCCCGCAGGACCGGTCCCTCGAGGGTGGCCCCGGCGTCCCAGCGCCGAACGTCCGAGCGATCCAGCGCCAGGCCCGCCGTGCGCGGCGACCCGGCGAACTGGTCGCTCGCGTAAAACCCGAACACGCTCGACTGGAACTCGTTTCCCCCGGAGGAGGTGACGACGTTCACGAGCCCCCCGAGCGAGCTCTTGTACTCGGCCTCGTACCCGCCCGTCTTCACGTCGAGCTCACGGATGAAGTTGTAGGGGAGCTCGATCGTGTAGTGGCCGCGCATCGGATCCGTGACGTCGGCGCCCTCCACGAAGTAGCGGTTCTCCATCCCCGTCGCGCCGCCGATGGAGTGATCGTCTCCCAGGTAGCTCGTGTTCGCCTGCGGCAGCAGGTCCAGCATGCCGAGATAGTCGCGGCTCACGGGAAGATCGTCGAGGAGCTCGGGGGAGAGGTTCACGCCGCCCGCCGTCGAGACCGGGTCGATGAGCGTGCGCCCGGCCCGCGCCTCGAGCGGGGCGAGCGCGACCGGAGATGCCACGAGGGTGACCGTCCCGATGGTCGTGGTGCGTCCCAGGCGGATGACGACGTCGGAGAGCTCGATGCCCCGGTAGCCGAGACGGTCGAACTCCACGGTGTAGCCGCCGATCGGGAGCGCCGGGACCATGAATGCGCCCTGCTCCGTCGTCGTCGCGCTGCGCGCGCCCTGGAGCGCCGGGCCTCGAACGGTCACCAGCGCGGCCGCGATGGGCACGCCGTCCGCGTCGACCACTCGACCGGTGAGTCCGCCGCGCGTGTC
The DNA here is from genome assembly GCA_037383305.1 of Gemmatimonadota bacterium. GTDB lineage: Bacteria > Gemmatimonadota > Gemmatimonadetes > Palauibacterales > Palauibacteraceae > Carthagonibacter. Next base: position 5,057 of record JARRPA010000072.1, read on the forward strand.
CTGGGCGAGAGCCGCCAGAGGAACGAGAACGAGGAACGACAGTGCGAGGCAGGTGGATCTCATGCTCGTCACCAGGTCTCGGAGCGTCATCTATTCGATCGGCTGGCAGACCTGGCGGTCGTCAGCACGCCGGCAGATCAGGCCCGCTCGAGCCAGCAGGGCATCGTAGCGCGGGTCCTCGCGGATCGGGTCGAAGAGGGGGTCCGAAGCGAGGCGGCGAACGTGCGCTTTCCTGTCCATCTCTGAGTCGAGCAGCGCGTAAGCAGCCTCAAGGTCTCCGATGGCGGCGTGGAGTTGAGCAAGAGGTTCGACGAACGAGCCGTAGGTGCCATCGAAGGGGTCGCCGCTCGTGGCACGCTCCGTGAGCCGGGAGACGAGGAGCCGGGCGGCCGGGGTATCCTTCTCGCTCGCGAGCCGGAGGGCCTCGAGCCCGTCGAGCGCGGGCCCCGGACCGAGCCTGGTTCGCATGGCGTCCAGCTCCCCCGCCGCTCCGATTGGGTCACCTCCGAGCATGCGCGCCAGAAAGCGATACCGCAGGACGGAGAACGAGGAGTCGCCGCCGGCCAGAGCTCGATCCGCCTCGTGGAGAACGGCCTCCCAGTCCCGGCAGAGATAGGCGACGCGCACCACAACGGAAGATCGGAGGGGGCGCGCCACGGGCTCCAGACGGGCGTACGGCTCGATGACCTCCTTCGCCTCGGTGCACCGACCGAGATCGGCCAGCAGCGCGCTGAGGTCCGCCCGGCTCAAGGCTTCCCAGACACCCCGGGTCCGCAGGGACAACGCGCGCCGATAGCCGGCAGCGGCCGACTCCCAGTTCCCGAGGCTCCATTCCGCCGTCGCGAGCGCGTGCCATGCCGCGGCCAGCGTGTCGTCGAGCTCCACGGCCCGCTCGGCTGCCTCGAACGCCTCGGGGAGCAAGTCGCGGGCCGGCCGTTCACCACGCGTTGTCAGCATCATGTCGGCGTACGCCATGAGCGCCCACGCGCGGGCATGGCCGGAATCAGCCTCGATCGCCCGCGCTGCATGGAGACGCACGCTGTCGTAGGGCTCACCCCCCAGCCAGGCAGCCCACGCCCGGCCGTACTCCACCTCCGCATCAAAGGAAATGGCATCCCCAGCCGCCGGGGTCCGGGAGGCCCACATGCCGACCGCGACCATCGTCGCGATCCCGAGACCGAAGGAGAGCACGACGCGAGGCAAGGAGGGGAATCGGCGCCGCGAGCCGGTCCTGGAAGCGAAGGTGGACGCTGCGTGCCCCTCGACTCGGAGCTCCGCGGAGTCCCCGGTAGAGACCGGCTCGCCCCTCTTCGTGGCCAGGGCAGACTCTCCGGACCGGATCCGGTCCACGACCGTCTGGATCCCCGGGCCCGGCGCCACGCCGTACTCCTTCGCCAGCCGATCGGCGAAGGACGTATACGTGTCGAGGGCCGCCGAGCGGCGGCCTGATCGCCACAGCGCAAGGACGAGCCCGCGCGCCGCGGCCTCGCTCTCCGGCGCGATCTCGAGGGTACGTCTCCATATGGTGAGCGCCGCCTCGCGGTCTCCTGCCTCGTCCTCCGCCGCACCGAGAGCGAGGGCGGTGTCCAGCGCATCGGCCCGGAGCGTGGTCCTCTCCTCGTCCAGCCAGCGGTCGAACCCGGGCTCGCCGATGTGGTAGCCCGGCAGAAGGTCGCCTCTGTAGAACTCGATAGCCGTTTTCCGGTCACCGGACGCGAGGGCCCGACCTGTCCGGCCGCCAGAAGCTCATCACCTCATCCGGATGGTGGGGAAACGGGCAGTGGCCTTTGCCACAATATCCGAACGTGCAGGTTCGCTCACTAATTCATTATTAACGGATACCGTACTTTTTTCGGATGGGAGCCAACGGAACGACCAACTGAAAGGTCGAACAATAGGGATTGGCGATAATGCCTTTTTTCGTATAGCCCGCGATCGCATGGGGCTTTACCTCCGGCACCACCG